>DDXG01000267.1 GCA_002347125.1 Phycisphaerales bacterium UBA2266 | reverse complement strand
GGCGAACCAGCAGCTTCGGGCGACACAGCAGCAGTTGGCGGCCTCGAACCAGCAGTTGCGGGCCGGCGAGCAACAATTGAAGGCCGCCAATCAGCAGTTGGCCGCGACGAATCAGCAGGTGCGGGCGAGCCGGCAGGAGCTGGCGGGCCAATACGAGTTTCTGCACCACGTCTTTGAGTCGCTTGATCACCCGTTCTATGTGATCAACCCCGCGGACTACACGGTCGAGACGGCCAACTCGGCGTCGGGTCTGCGGGAAGGCGATCAACCGATCACATGCCACCGACTGGTCCACGGGGTGGACCATCCCTGCGACCAGGATGCCATGGTCTGTCCGGTGCGAGAGGTCTGTGAGAGCGGACAATCGGTGACGGTCGAGCACACGCATTACGATGAACGCGGGATGCCCCGGTTTATGGATATCCACGCCTACCCGGTCAAGGATGCGTCCGGGCGCGTTACGCGGGTCATCGAGTCGATACATGATGTGACCGAGCGGCGGGCGGCCCAGAAGAGAATTTGGGATATGGCGAAGTTCCCTTCGGAAAATCCCAATCCCGTGCTGCGCATCGACGATTCCGGGACGATCATCTACGCGAACCCCGCGGCGGAACCGTTGATTGAAAAATGGGGCGCGGCGCCCGGCCAACCGGCGCCGGCGGAGTACGTCCAACTGGTAAGCGGCGCCCTGCGCGATGGATGTGTGCGGGAGACGGAAGTCCATCTGGGTCCACAGGTTCTGTCATTGATCTTTGCACCGGTGCGGGACTCGGACTACGTGAATGTCTATGGCCTGGATATTACGGGACGGATTGAAGCTCAGGATCAGTTTCGACGTGCGACCGCGGACCTCGAACACATGTCGCGGCTGATTACCGTGGGCGAATTGGCGTCAGGATTGGCCCACGAGCTGAATCAACCGCTCTGCGCGATCCTGAATTATGCGAACACAGGCGTGCGCCTGATCAAGGGCCCGAAGGACAGCCTGGAGCGGATCGGCCGGGCGCTGGAGCAAATCGCCTTCCAGGCCGGTCGGGCCGGCGAGATCATCCGGCGGATGCGGCACCTGGTAGGCAAACGCGAAGTGACGCGGCGGACCCTGGATGTCAACGATGTGGTGCACGAAGTCCTTGCGTTGATGCAGGGCGACGCGCGCGACAAGCAGGTCACGATACTGACGGATCTGGCCGAAAACCTGCCGCCGGTGCAGGCCGACGACGTGCAACTTGGACAGGTCATACTGAACTTTCTGCGAAACGCCTTTGATGCACTGATGGATAACCCCACCGCAGACCGCATGGTGAGCATCCGGACGTTCGGCGAGCAAGGCGTTGTGACGCTTTCGGTTTCCGACAATGGCGTCGGTCTGTCGACCGGCCAGGCCGAGAAGGTCTTTGACTCATTCTACACAACCAAGAAGGATGGGTTGGGTGTGGGGTTGTCGTTGAGCCGCTCGATCATCGAAGCGCACAACGGACACATCAAGGCCGAACCCGGCGGCGACAAAGGGGCAACATTCAGCTTCACGCTGCCTATTGCCGATCAGGTCTCGGAGAGTGTGCCGCGCTGACGGACCTGGTCTGACGGCGGCTGAGCATGTCCATTCTTGGCGTCTGCTCCAGCATCCGGCCGATAGGCTCGAACGTCCGAAGCACGGCCTGGTAGTCTTCATCCTGAACCGACTCGAACACGGCCGTACCGCACCTCTGCGTGCCGCCGGCGGACTTGGCCAGCGGGGCGAGCATGAAGTTGTTCAGATGCGGATTGGCGATACGCAGCCAGACTTTGCGCGGGACCCGCGGCTTGTTGTCGGGACCCCGATGGCATGAAGCGCACCGGCGCGCGGCAACCTCCTCAAGGGTCCTCTCGAGGTCGGGCGGGACCATGCGGCGGCAACCCTCGCGGTCGTAGTAATTCGATAGCGATGTGCCGTAGTACGGAACGTTCAGATCAATCCAGGCGAATATCCGCCGCTGCTCGTCGGCGTTCAGGTGCACGCGGGCTGTGCCGTTGGGGTCGGGATGGCCGGTCAGGACGATATCGGCGAGCCTGCTGACGGGAGAGCCCCACGTGTTGGGCTCGATCAGAAGGATGTTGGCCTCCATGCCGTTGAAGGTGGGGATCCATCGGGTGTAAGGATTCTCGCCGGGATGGCCTTCTCGGGCCAGGGTCTCATAGGAGACGTTGAAGAAATCGGTCTCGTCGCCGGACAGGTCCACCCCGGCGGCCGGCATGGGACCCCCGTGGCATCCGACGCAATGGCGGTCCAGCACGCCCTGAACCACCGCGGCGTAGCTGAATCCTTCGAGCCCCCATTCCGGCGGCAGCGGTGGCCGGGCCTGCTCCGCGCGGTAACCCGACGACGGTCTCGCCCCGCGAAGAGGACTTTGGTGGCGCGGTTCATGACACCCGGCGCAACTGCGGACCTCGCCCGGCATGAAGTTCGTGAAGCTGCGCATGCGCTGAACCGCCCTCCCGTGCTCGTCGATGGCCATGAAGTAGAGCGGCAGCCCGGCGGGGACCTTGAAGCAGGCGGAGCCGTCCTCGGCGACCGGGACGTAGCCCCAGACCTTCTTGGGGGCGTAGGTCGCCCCGCACGATACCACGGGGAACTGAAAACCGAAGGCCCGGTACTGGGTGTCGGCCATGCGCGACTTCTCGATCTCCTGCACGACGCATATCTGCTTGACCCGGCCGCGTTCGACGTGCGGTTCGAGCCCTCGATAGACATCCTGCACGATGACCGTCGCCCAGGCGTCATCGTCGCCGGGCAGAACCGACGGTGTTACGTGAGGAACGGGTCTGGGGCGTATAGGCTGCGCATTGTAGTAGCCCAGGCCGTCGGATTCCCTCAGGAGCACCACCTGCCGCGTCCCGGCGTAGTCCCGCAGCAGCAGCGTGCCGGCGCGCGAGACAAGGAAGAACTCCTCATCAAGTGGATAAGGACTCTCATACGGCCCGCGAATGTCGTTGCCGCTGCCTTTATCCACTTCGCCGATGGCCACTTCCGGCGTGAGATTGGTGATGGCCCGCTGTGCGTTGACGCCCATGGCCGGGTCGATGATGCCGATGGCGCCGCGACAGGGGCCGTTGTGCGCGGTCATCGTGCACAGGACCCGGGTGTCGCCGGGAAGGGTTCGAGCTTCGATGAACGTGGCCGGGCTGAGCACGCGATTACCGTAGTAAACAGCCAGGTTCGTGCCGTCGGGGCTGACCGTCCACAGGCTCTGGATGGGGATGGCCGGTCGATCCACGTACTCCCAGCGGCCGTAGATAATGCGTCCGTCGCCGGTGACGGTGGGCGTGAAATCATTGAGGTAGTTGGCCGAAAGACGCCGGACATTCCCGCCGTCGCGGTCCATCCGATAGAGTATGCCCACGGGGGACGTCCAGCAGTAGGCGAAGGCCGGTTTTCGGGTCGAGAGAAAGACGATACCGCCGTCGGGCAGCCAGCAGGCGTTGAAGTTGTAGCTCTCGTGGCGGGTGATCTGCGCCAGACCGCTGCCGTCAACACCGATGCGATAGACCTGGTAGAAGTGCTCGCGCCGCCGCCGCATACTGAAGAGGATCTCTTTGGCGTCGAACGACAGGTCGCAGTCGAGTATCTGCCCATCCGGGCAGGCCAGAAGTTCGCGGACCTGCCGGCCGTCTTCACCAACGGTCAGAAGATACAGTCCCCCGCCGGGGCTGAAGCCCTCGTTGTGATAGGTATAGACGTGCGACGGCTCGATGGGCCTGCGGCCGATGACGACCATCGAACGGAAGCCGAGCCTCCCCGCGGACAGGTCGCTCTCAAGGGCTTTCGACAGCGGATCCGATTCGAATCGCTGGTCGGCGGCATAGTAGGGATCGCCGGCAAGCCGCGCCTGGGCCAGGATTTCGGCCAGGACCACGTCGGAAAGGGCCGTGGCGAAGACCTGAACCTCGGAGGCGCCCGGGTTCGGGCCGCCGTAGGAACTGGCGAATCGGATCGTGAGTTTCTTCGCGGTGGCCGGCCTGGGCAGAGTGATGCGCTGCGGACCATGCCTCATTTCGAGCGTGCCCGCAAGCACCGGGCTGGAACCATCATCAGTGTAGACCTCGAAGTCCTTCCAGCATTCACTGAGGAACCACGCCGTTCGCCCGTAGTAGATGATCTGGCCGACCTGGACGCTCTGCGGCCATTCGAAGACCAGCTCGGCGCCGTTGCGGTGGGTGTCTCCCCGGACGGCCCATGCCTTGCCGGGGTCGTTTCTCGCATCGGCCGGGCAGACTATGCCATCCGCCACGAACCGGGCATCATAGTCCCCGCTGAATTGCGAGTTGGACTTGATCCGGGCGCGGAGCGCCAGATTCTCCGGGACGGCCATAAGCGGCCCGCTGATTACGGCGTGCACAACCGCGACCGCTGGCAGTATCCATCGGTGGGCAACACACATGACTGGATCTCCGGAACAAAATACCCCAGTACGCAGCGGAGCGAACCACCTGGCTGCATGGGCGCTTACTGCGAGACTTCCTCCACGTTCTCTTTGAGCCCCATGGCCGTATTGAGCAATAGCGCGAGCGAGTCTTTGTCGCTCAGGATACGGTCGGCCAGTTTGGATACGGCGTCGATGTAGGCACGGTTGCCGCTGGTCTGGCCTTTGTGGATGACCTCCGTGCATAGAACACTGATGTCGGCCGTCTGGCTCATGGCGGTGGTCAGCGCCGCCTCTCGATCGTCGGCCTTAAGAAGCTGAAAATCCCGCTCGGTCAAGGCCAGGGGGGATGGGGCGTCGAACAACACGCCGGCGGAGAAGTCCAGCTTGACGAACGCTTCAACGGCCTCGTCGCGCCGACCCTGTTGCCAGAGCGCGAGCGACTCGGCCAGCGCGCCGGCGGGTGGTTCCGACGGGGGCAGGATAGCTATGGGCTTCGCGTGGTTGTCCTGGACGACGACCGGCGGAGTAGTGGTTTGCGCTTGCGGGGCCTGCGATTCATCCCCATTGGGCTCAGTGCGCTTGCCACAGCCGATGTGAATGAAGGGCAGCAGGGCCAAGGCCAACAGCAAGTTGATTCGACGCATTCTTGATCTGGGTTCCATGATGACCGTCCTAAAACCTTGTGTGCAAGTCAGTGTCAGCGGCCGGACATCCGGCCTGAACGTACCAATGCCATTATTATATGCGGGCGCCGGTCTGTTTGCACGCGTCGAGTGCCGTGTTGGAAACCCCGGTTTGGCGGTAGTGTTTCCGGCGACCCAGTGGCCGGTGGGATAGCCCATGGTCTGACGGGGTGGCCCAGGCACTGGAACGGGTGCCCTCGGCGTGATTTCAGGGCGGCGATAACACGTGGCATTTACGTAATTCCAAAAGAAACTGGCTTTTTATCGGGCGACGAGCAATTTTCTGCTTGATTTGTTCGTCCCAACATATGTAGTATCGGGCCAACTGAAGGAGCTTTAGGGGCGACAGGCCCGAGCAATGTGGCCGTGCGCAGAGTGTGTCTGCGAACTGCTATGCCGCATGGGCCAGAACACGCGGCGTGTAGTTGCGCCGGGCGGTTCCTTCTTACGGACACAAAAGGAGTGGTGTGATGAAGACGCGGAATAAGAGGACCGGACCCATTGTGCTTGCAACCAGCGTATTTGCGCTTATCGCGCTGACCCTGTCGGCTGTGTCGGAGGATGAACCGGCCGTGGCGCCGCTGCAACTGGCGGCGACAACCCTGGCGGAGGTGGAGCCGCGGACGCCTATCTCCGCGGTCCCTTACACCATTGTAGCCCCGGGATCGTATTATCTCACCGGGTCGCTGGCGGCGGCGGACAGCGATGGGATCATCATATCGGCCGATGATGTGACGGTCGATTTCCGTGGCTTCGGGCTGGTTGGCGTCAGGCCGTTCCGAGGCGTTATGCTGAACGGGGCCCGACGGAACGTCGAGCTTCGCAATGGTTCCATCCGTGGATTTGGACGGGGTATCTATGCCCAGGAGCGTGCCAACGACGGGCATCGCATCATCAACATGCGGGTGGTGGACAACGAGGGCGCCGGCATCTACCTGAACGGGTCCTTCCACCTGGTGAAGGACTGTACCGTCTCGGGTAACGCCGACAGCGGGATATTTGCGTATACGACCAGTATCATCACAGGCAACAACGTCTATCTCAACGCGGGTGATGGGATCTGGACGTTCCTGGGGGCTACGGTCACCCACAATACGGTGAACGCCAACGACGGGGCCGGGATTTATGTCAGCAACTACTGCACGGTCCGCGACAATACCGTCGTGACGAACAACCTCATCAACGACCCCATGCTCGGCGGCATCCGCATCAGCGACGACTGTTTCGTCAAGAACAACACCGTCGGCGGCAACGTCCGAGCCGGCATATTCGTACAGAGGTCGGGCAATACACTGGAGGAGAACCTCATCACGGATTCGCAAAGTGGCGTGTTCTTCAACATGGGCGGGAACTACTACGCAAACAACCGCTTCTCGGGAAACGGCGTCCACCTGGCGAATACGAAGGGCAACAAGCGAGGCACCGGCAACGGCAGTTTCTAGCGGTTCGTCGGCAAGCCGCCGTCGGTTTCTTGAGCACGGCGCCTTGGGGTCGACGGGACCGGCGGTGGTGCGCGTCCTGACGGCAAGGTGGGGTGTTATTATGGGCCGGCGTTCTCTGCGGGCGTCGGGGGGAATTTGCATCCTTTTTTGTGTTCCGGCGCGTCCTTTTCACCGATTCATACCGTGAAGGACGCTGTCTTGAGGCCTCGAGCGGGCTTGTCCGGGGCCGTGCAGGTTCCCCCGCTATTGCCATCGCGGCCTGAGGGTGGTATAATAGGCTCGTTTCTGTGCAGCCAAGACGGGAAGGGATTCCGACCATAGGGTAATCAGCGCGCGGCAATGTTGCGCTCGCTACGAATACGGCATTCAGATTGGCGGTCGGCTTATGGGACCTGGTTGCCCCTGCCCGGCGGCTCCAAGCTCAGTATAAGGAGCGATAAAATGAACAGATGGCTCTGCAAGGCGTGGTTCGCGGCAATTGTGGCAATGGTGGTCAACGTGATGCTATGGGCTGCGCCTCCCAGTGAGAAGCCGGACAACACAGCGGCCGCTCTCGATAAGAGCATTGCGGAGTTGCTTGCGGCCGCCGAAGCGGAGCCCAACAAGGTCCCCGCGGGGCAGGTGGTGATCGCCGGTCCCGCCCTGCCGGCTGCGCCTGTTGCGCCCGTGACGTCGCCCTCTGTGACCGAGCCTGCGCCTCTTGCGCCCACGATGGCGCCTTTTACGCTGGCGGCTGCGCCTCTCGTGCCCGTGGCGGCGCCTGCAACGGTGGCGCCGCCGGCGGAGGGTCCGGTCGCCGCGACGGCCCCCACAACAAGCGAGCCGAATGAACCGGCTGTCTCGGTCAGGAAGAAGGACCCCGCCCTGGTGAAAATCGATAAGGCCATGCCGGAGCAGGTCGAACTGGATAAGCCCTTCACCTATACGGTGATTCTGACCAGCATCACAACGGCACAGGTTCCCAATGTCGTCGTGACGGAGACCCTGTCGGCCGGTTTCCACTTTCAGGAAGCCACACCCGAACCACGGGTCGACGGCAACCGTCTGATCTGGGAGATTGACTCGCTGTGGCCGAACGCGACCCGGCAGATCACGATCACGGGTGTGCCGACCATGCTGAGCGATCTGAGGCACCATACCGATGTCGTGACACAGTGCGACCAGGCGGACGCCCTGGTCAGGGTGGTCCAGCCCCGGCTGGAGCTTGCGATCACGGACGCCCCGGCAAGAGTTGCCATGGGCGAGCCGATTCCAGTCGTTCTTGTGGTGTCGAATCCCGGCACGGGGGTCGTCGAGAAGGTCCGCGTTACGAGCCTCTTGCCCACGGGGATCAAGACCCTGGACGGGCAAACGGAACTGACATTCGACGCCGACCGTCTCAAGGCCGGAGAATCGCGTGAATTCCGGATGGACGTCTACGCCGACGCCCCCGGCAGTTATGCGATGGGCGGTCGGGCCACCAGCGTCGGAGGACTGGAGGCCGAGGCCATGGGTGTCACGACACTGGTGCAGCAGCCGACGCTGAAGTTGGTAAAGACCGGTCCCGGCGCACAATACGTCGGCCGCATGGTGACTTATGACATGACGGTCACCAACACCGGCGAGGTCGCAGCCCTGGACACCGTGATTGAGGAGGCGCTGCCGAGGGGCATCAGTTCGATCAAGGCCAGCGCCGGGGCGCGTATCCTCCGCGGCACGAAACTGGTATGGGACTTGGGCACGCTGGACCCGGGCGTTTCACGGACGGTCAGAGTATCTTACACGCCGAGTATTGAAGGGGTGCTGGCCAGCAACGCCATCGCCACGGCGAAATACGCCGAGCCGGCAACCGCGTCGGCGGAAACGACCCTGACCGGCATCCCGGCGGTGACGATGGAGGTCGTTGACCTCGAAGACCCGATTGAACTCGGTCAGCGGTGCACCTATCAGATTACGGTTGAGAACCAGGGCACCGCGACGGCCACGAATGTAACCGTCGTCTGCGATGTTGAGAAGTCTGTGAAGTACGTCTATTCAACCGGGGCTACGGTCGGCACGGAGAAGGGAAGCAGGATTGTGTTTGCACCGGTTGAAACACTGGCTCCCGGCGCCAAAGCGGTGTGGCGGGTCGTCGTAACGGCCGAGCAGCCGGGAGACAGCCTGTTCAAGGTAACATTAACCACGGATCAACTCGGTCGCGCGGTCGAAAAGTCCGAAGCCACGCGGATATTCAAATAGGCCATGGATGATGGCGCTCTCTTCCGGTGAGTTGTCGCCCGCAAGTCTGGGCGCCGCCGGCCGGACAACATGAATTCTGAGCCGGACATGGAAATAAGGCTTGACCTGCCGGGGCCGGTGGTGTATACTATGTATGTCGCGGGTGCAGACAGAGATCAGTTGGTCTCATAAGCACGAACCGCGGTGGTGTGCATTCGGGCACGCCGCGACAAGGAGACGAGGCCACAACGTAGTGCATTGCTCGCCTGTGTCTCCTTTTTTCATGCGCATTTCGAGCGGCTTGGCGCTGGAGGGACTCTTGCACGGGCGGCTGTGAGCGTGTATCCTGTCCGCGCCAACAGTTACAACCGCCGCAGGCCCGCAGGAGACCGTGATTGGACAGCCGTGAAAGGATTCTGACAACACTGGCGCACAAAGAACCCGACCGGGTGCCCTACGACCTGGCCTCCATGCAGTGTACGGGCATTCACATTCGGGCGTATCGGCGGCTCTGCGGTTACTTGGGGATCGACCCGGAGCCGATCGAATTCGCCGATGTCTATCAACAGGTCGTGCGCCCGTGCGAGAGACTGCTTGACAGGTTGGGGGTCGATACGCGGGGCCTCTACCCGCTGACCAGCCATAACTCCCGAATCACGCCGGCCGATGCCGGGGATTACTGGGAGCATGTCGATGCCTGGGGATTCACCCAGCGGATGCCCAAGGACAACGGCCTGTGGTGGTCGCAGGTCGGCTCGCCGCTGGACGGGCTGACGGTCACGGCCGAGCAGATTGCCGGTCACACCTGGCCGACCCCCGCCGATCCGCGGATGATAACAGGCCTGCGGGATCAGGCGCTCACCTACAGGGCCCAGGGCAAGATCGTCGTCCTCAAGGGCCTCTGCGCCGGGCTGTTCGAGATGGCTCAGCGCCTGCGGGGCATGGAGAACATCTTGTGCGATCTGGCGGCCGATCCAGGGGCGGCCTGTCTGGTGCTGGACCGCATTCTTGAGCTGAAGAAGCAATTCTGGGCTATGGCCCTGCCGACACTGGCCGACGTGGTGGATATCGTAGCCGAGGCCGATGACTACGGCACGCAGCAGAGCCAGCTTATCAGCCATGAGATGTTCAGGGCCATCTTCAGACCCCGCCTGCGGGATCTGATCGTCTTCATCCGACGGCTGCTGGACAGGGCCAGGCCGTCGGGCGAGCAGCGGTATGTGTTCTTCCATTCGTGCGGCAACATCCGTCCGTTCCTGGCGGATTTCATCGACATGGGCATTGACATCATCAATCCCGTCCATATCACCGCCCAGGGGATGGACCCGTATGAACTGAAGCGCGATTTCGGGCGGCACGTTACGTTCTGGGGTGGCGGAGTGGAGACTCAGAACGTGTTTCCTTACGGCACGCCACGGCAGGTGGCCGAGAACGTGCGGCGGAACCTGGAGGCCCTGATGCCCGGCGGCGGATACGTCTTCAACACGATTCACAACATCCAGGCGGACGTGCCGCCGGAGAATATTGTGGCAATGTGGGAGGCTTTGCGGGAATATGGGCGGTATTGATCCATTGGACACTGAAAGGACATTCGATGACCGGTAGGAATCCGACAGCGGGTTCGATGTTGAACAAGGACGATTTGATTGTCATCGGCGGCGCGGGCGGCTTCATCGCCGGGGCGCTGGCGAGGTATTTCCACGAACAGGGATTCACGCGGATCCGGGCCGTCGATAAGAAACCGCTGCCGCAATGGTACCAGCGGACACCGGGGACCGAGTGTCTGTGCATGGACCTGCAGTATGAGGACAACTGCAAGCGGGCGTGCGAGGGGGCGGCCGAGGTGTACAACCTGGCCGCCGACATGGGGGGCATGGGCTTCATCGAGCGTTTCCGCATCGAGTGCCTGCGGAGCATCCTGATCAATACGCACATGATCGAGGCGGCCTACCGGGCCGGCGCGCAGCGGTATTTCTTCAGTTCCTCGGCCTGTGCCTACAACACGGACCTGCAGAAGGACCCGAATTGTCGGGCGCTCAAGGAATCGGATGCATATCCGGCGATGGCCGAGCGCGGGTACGGCTGGGAGAAGCTGATGAGCGAGATGTTCTGCCAGGAATACTGGGCCGAGCGCGGGTTCTGGACGGCCATGGCGCGGTTTCACAATGTCTACGGGCCGTTCGGAACGTGGGACGGCGGGCGCGAGAAGGCCCCGGCGGCGATCTGTCGCAAGGTGATCGAGGCCAAGGACACCGGGGCCGATGAGATCGTCATCTGGGGCACCGGCCGCCAGACGCGGAGCTTCATGTACATCGACGATTGCGTCCAGGGCATCGACATGATCACGCACTGCCAGCGGCTGATCGCCACGCCCATCAACCTCGGATCGAGCCAACTGATCTCCATCAACGACCTCGTATCGCTGGCCGAGGGCATCGGCGGCATCACGCTCAAACGCAAGTATGATATGAACGCGCCGACCGGCGTGGCTGGGCGCAACAGCGACAACACGTTCATCCAGGAGGTCCTTGGTTGGCAGCCGGGCACGCCGTTTGAGGTCGGGCTGAAGAAGACCTACGACTGGATCAAGACGCAGTACATGGACCGCAAGGCGGGCAAACGGACAGTCAGTTGACGCGGCGGTGGACGTTTGACGCTGCCGGCTGCGGGCAAGATGGAGCCGTACATGGCGAACGGGAAACCACGAATCACGGACGTCGTCGGGAACCTGCCGTACCGCATTGCACTGGCCGGGGGGTGGATCGACCAGCCGTTTGCATCGAGGCTCAATCCATCGCCGCCCGGCTCGATGGTCGTGGTGCGGCTCGTGCCGCAGTTTCGGTTCATGGACCGATCCGGGATATGCATCGGCACGCGGAATATCGCACTGCGTCTATGGAGAGATGGCCTGCCGGACCGCAACCCGGATGAGCTCGTGGCGGAACTCTACGCCGCTGAAAACGAGGGCAAGGCCGAGCCGTCGGGTTCGCAGGATATGATCGGGCTGGTCTATCCCGGCATCAGCCGCCTGGACTATGACTACCACCATCGCGGGGGCATCTTCCCGGTGCATATCGAGTCGAACAACGACCCGGAGACGGCGCGCTGGTTGGAGCGGGTGATTCACGTCCTGCCGGTGGGCCCACGGCCGGATGGCTACAACCCGCTGGAGGTCAAGAACCTGGACCCGCGGTGGATCGGGCGGCTGGGGCAATCGGGCAGGGATTGCTACGATGCGATTGTGTCGCGCGATACGCAGGCCCTCGGTGCATCGATGAACGAGTGCATGGCGTGCTGGGAGGCGATTCTGCCGGGGACGGTGCGGCATCGGACGCTGACCGTGGACCTGGCCTCGCTGCTGAGGTGCTATCAGCAGGCCCATCCGGGGGCCATGTACTCCGGCTGCGGCGGCGGGTATCTGTATGTGGCCTCCGATGAGCCGGTGCCGGGGGCGTTTCATGTGAAGGTGGATGTGCGGCCGTAGTGCGTGGCACGTGGAGTCGGCCTGGCTCCACCAGACTATCTTGGAGGGTGTGTGAGAAGTAGCACGGGCATCCTGCCCGTGAGTCCCACGGGCGTCTCGCCCGTGGAAGACGACAAACTGCGGGGCCAGGCCCGCCCTGAACGAAGCGTTGTACGTCATTCTGAGCGAAGCACTCTATGTCATTCTGAG
>DDXG01000016.1 GCA_002347125.1 Phycisphaerales bacterium UBA2266 | reverse complement strand
CCGTTAGGATGATGGATAATCAGGGAAAGAGGTATCCATTGTATAATAATGGGTGGCTGTCCCTAATAACCCATACTCAAGAACTGGTGGTCAGGAACACCGGTGCATAACGACACATTTACCTTTATCGCAGATCCCACATGCACAACCATTGAGATGCCGGTACTATTCACGGAGCACCGTCATTACGATGGCTTTGCTCTGGCCCTTACTATCAATCATGTCAACTGTATGGTTGATGGGACCACCGTCTTTTCGGGTGACCCACAGGAATCTGGCACTGTCATGGGTGCCTATGTGGAAAACCTATTCCGTAAGGCTGGATATGACGACCCAGCTGATTCTGATGATGGCATCTTCCTTGCGATCTCGTCATGGTATCACAATAGCTGGGGCAACATTCACTGCGGCACAAACACCCGTAGAACTTGGCCCAGCACGTTCAACTGGTGGGATTAGAATAGAAAAGGCTTGTATTCTCACTGGGCTTCAGGTATAATAATGTATGATTGGAGGCTCTATGCTTAGGTCCTGCTACGTGCTATGTGGTATTGGCTTTCTTCTGCTGCCGTGTTCCGTCGGCAATGGTGCGTTTGTGGAGTTCGGCTGTGAGGATTTATGGAATTATCCACTCTCGACGGATATCTGGAGTTTTGACTTCGACACCCAGACCCTGACTCTCACCGAGCTGCGCACCGAAGTGCCATCTGATCCATTGCGATTGGATCCTCTGAACTTCATCCGACCTGGTGGTCGTCTGGACGGTTCGCAGGTGGACACATTCACCATCAGTAGCAGCATAGCGAACCAAAGCCCTGTGGCATGGACCGGCTTGATCGTGAGCTTCTCCACTGCTCACGGTACTAGTGCCAAGCTCGTTGACGGCAGCGCACTGAGCAGTGTGTTTTCAGATGTCACGGGCTATGGCCCGGTCGAGAGTACCCTTGTATTCTCCGGAGGTGGTGTCGTCCTTCCGGGGGAGACACTTGCCATTCAGTTTGATGTGTGGGTTGACGGCCGGCATTCCTTTGGGGGGTTTAGTGTTATGCTGAACAGCAATCCTGTGCCAGAGCCGGGCAGTATCCTTATGTTGGCCTGCGGTGCTGCGATGTTGCTGCCCAGGCATTCGCGTCGCGCCACTGGTGCAAGGAAGTGGCCCAGGCAATAATACCGCCATATTTGGAGTTGTAATCATGGTTTTAGCTACTAGGTATTCAATGGTCATGGTCATGCTCGCGGAGGTTCTTCTTGTGCTGTGTGCCGCACAAGACATCGCATCCGATTCCCAGCAGGCCCTAGCCGCGGTATCCAGCCCAACGACGGATCCGCCCGTCATGATGTTCGAGGATGTGAATACCGTTGCGGTGGGTATTGCGTCGGAATATACAGACCCGGCATCGGTAGAGTTTCTCAAGACCCAGGCGAAAACCCGCGAGACAGGCAAGGCCGCGATGCTGGTCCTGGCGAAACTGGCTGGGACAAACGAAACCGCGAAGGACGCGCTGCGGGAGTTGTCCGGCGATAGCGATTACTCCGTCCGCCGCGATGCCGTCACGGCCCTGGGCTATGTCGATCCCAACCAGGCCCGCACGATGGCCGAATCCCTCCTTGATCTGGCGATGCCCACCGAGACCCGCCGGGGGGCCGTGGAGTTGCTCGCCGCGATCGGAGATGCGGCATCGCTGGAGATGCTGAGGCAGTGGCGGCTTGTCGAGAAGGACCCCTATGTGGGGCTTTCCCTGGCCTCAACCCTGCGGGAGTTGGAGCACAGACTGACGCAGGTTCCGCCTGACCACCAGGCAAGCTGGGCCGAACAGGAAATTGCCTTCTGGAGAACGCTGCGGCAGAGTCCGATGTTCCGCAAGGTCGATGCCGAGAACGGCTTCGCGGCGGCGTTTCTGAACAGTCAGGGCAGGCAGTTCTCCCGCGATTTCCTGGAGCATAAGCTGCGAGACCGCAATATGCTGGCTATTGCGATAGCAGGTTATCAGCAAGAGGCTTGGGCCGTGCCGTTTCTAAAGCCATGCGCGGGGCTGACCGGCTCAGCGGGCGACTATGCACGGGGATCGCTTGGGGCAATCGCAACGGAGGAGGCCATCCGGGCGATGGAAGACACCATCTGGCCCGGCGGCAGCACGCGAGCGAACTGGGGTCTGCTGACCATCCTGCGGGCGTTGGGCGACGAACAGACCATCGAAAAGCTCAAGAACCTCGCCGCCACCGGCCGCTTCTCCAAGGAGGGTTGCCAGCCTGTACGGGCTTGCGGTGGTGTCTTCGTATGTCGCTGTTGGAATGATCCTAAGCACGGGGTACAGTCAGCCGATTACCAGCATTTGCGCAGATTCTCGCGTCCTAATTCTCGCGGAAAACGCGAAAATACCGTATTTGCCACGATTGACTCCTCCGGCGGAAAGTCTTAGCTTGGATTCCATCCATCAGGCATCCCGATGATCCTGACGGGGTCGCGGACCGCAGGTTCGCATCCAAGATAACAGAACAGTCGCCAACGGAGCACCAGAACGAGCGAAACCGCACAGGACTGCCAGGCGGGCGCGGTGTTTTCGCGTCGCCCCCCGATCCACGAGCAGTGTCTGCGCCTTGCCGGGCGGCAACAAGGAGCATCGAGGCGCCGACCACCGGAGAGCGCCGGTTCGGCTGAACATTACACGCACGTCGCCGCATACGGTAGACCGTCGCGGCACCCCATTCTTTTGGAGGCAAGACAAAGATGAGACCGCGAACCCTTACACTCGTGGCATGGCTTGTGTTGATTCTGTGTTGCAGCGGTGCCGTCGCCACGGCTGCGCCGCGAAACATCATCCTCTGCATCGGAGATGGAATGGGGCCCGAGCAGGTCAAGGCGGGCCGCTTCTATCTTGGCGTGCCCCTGTCGTTTGAGGGCTTTGCCTACCAGGCCGAGATGACGACGGACAACGCCGCCGGCGGCGTGACGGACTCCGCGGCCGGGGGGACGGCGATCGCCACGGGCGTGAAGGTCAACAACGGGGTCATCAGTATGGCCATACCCGGCGATGGATCTGAGCTACAGACGCTGCTGGAGTACTCCAGGGGCTTGGGAAAGAGGACCGGGCTCGTCAGCACGCGGCACATGACCAATGCCACCCCGGCGGTCTTCGGCGCCCATGAACCCAGCCGCGATAACACCTCCAACATCGCAGGCGACTACTTTGCGCAGACCCGACCGAATATCCTGTTTGGCGGAGGCGGCTACGGCATAACGGAAGCGGCCGCTCTGAGCGCCGGCTACACGGTGGTGACTGATCTGGCCGCTATGCAGGCGCTCAACGTGGATGTCGTTACCCACGTGTCAGGCCAGTTCGGCGGGGGGGATATGCCTTACGAATACGACGGGCTGGGTTCGCTGCCGCACCTGTCCCAGATGACGGCCGGCGCACTGGCCGTGCTGGAGAAGGAGGCCAACGGCTTCTTCCTGATGGTCGAAGGCGCCAGGATCGACCAGGCCTGTCATAGTAACGACATCGTGCGGACCGTACATGAAGTCGTTGAGTTTCACAACGCCGTTGGGTATGCGATCACCTGGGCCCAGGGCCGGACCGACACATTGATTCTCGTGACCGCGGATCACGAAACCGGCGGTCTGACGGTGACGGACAATGGAGCGGAGGCCTACCCGACCGCCTCCTGGACAAGCACGGACCATACCGCAACGAATGTCCCGGTGTACGCCTGGGGGCCCAATGCCGATATGGTCGGCGGCGTGATGGACAATACGGACATCTGGTATGTTTGCACCGCCGGCGAGATTGCCTCATCTCCCGACCCGGCGGACGGCGCCGAGAATGTCGCGCTCTCCATAACACTGCAGGCGGTCGTGAGGAATCCCAGCGGCGCCGACGACCCGGTCGACGCGGACTTCTACGGGCGGCGGAACACGGACTCATTTACGATCATCGCCATGGGCGACACCCAGAACTACGCCCAGAGCGGCACGAAAGCCATTTACGACGCCCAGACCCAGTGGATCGTTGATAACACGGCCGCTCTGAATATCGTGTTTGTCACACATCAGGGCGACGTCGTGAACACGTGGGATAATCTGGACGAGTGGGCCAACGCCAATAGCAGCATGTCCGTGCTGGACGGCGTCCTGCCCTACGGCCTGCTGCCGGGCAATCACGACTACCCCAATACCGACGGCACGCCCGACGCGCTCTACTTCAACCAGACGTTCCCGTACACAAGGTACGCCGCCTGTCCGTGGTACGGCGGCCATTTCCCGGCGGAGGGCAACCAGAACAGCTTCCAGCTCTTTTCCGCCGGCGGCGATGATTATGTCATCCTTCACATCGAAGACTGGCCCGACCAGGGGGTCGCCGGCCCCGTTATTGCGTGGGCGGCCAATGTCCTGGCAGCCTATCCCGAGCGCAAAGCCATCATCACAACCCACGGATACCTGACGACGAGCGGCGGCTACGCGGGCAAATGGGGATCGACGCAATACATCAGAACCCATCTCGTTGAGGCCTACGACAGCGTCCAATTCGTGCTTTGCGGGCATAACACCGGCGAGTATACAAAGACGACAACCGTCGGTTCGCGGCTGGTGCACGAACTGCTGAGCTGCTATCACGCGGACGGCTGGCTGAGGATTATGCGTTTCGCGCCCGACGAGGACAAGGTCTATGTCCAGACGTATTCCCCGTGGCTGGATTCCTACCAGACGGACACCAACAGCCAATTTGAGCTGGCGTTCGATATGGCTGGCACCGCCTACTCGCTCGTCGGCAGCCAGAACGGGGTTGCCTCCGGCGCGACGGCCTCGGTGGGCTGGGCGCCGCTGGAGCCCGGTTGCGAATACGACTGGTTCGTCAGGGTCACCGACACGGTGAACACGTCGTTGACTGCCGATGGGCCGGTCTGGAGCTTCACAACGGGCTCATTGAAGGCCACCCGTCCGAGCCCGGCCGACGGCGCCGCGCGAGTGCCGATAGACGTCGCCTTGAGCTGGACGGCCGGGATCGGCGCGGTCAGCCACGATGTTTACTTCGGCACCGAAACCGACATCACACTGGTATCCCAGGGGCAGGCCGACACCACATACGCACCGGGTCCGCTTGAGTACGGGATAACCTACTTCTGGGTTGTTGATGAGCGAGATTCCGGCGGTTCGGTGGTAGAGGGCGACCTCTGGAGCTTCAGCACCACGTTACCTTCGCTGCCGGGCACGGAAGATTTTGAGTCCGGTTATACTATCGGGCAGCGCGTCGGGACACATCCGGATTGGTACGACGGCGGGAACGGCCCTGTCGTCAACAGTGGCATCGGCGTCGCAGGTTCGGTGGGCTTGGCCCCGGCCAACAACATCTTCACCTGGACCGCCAAGCCGTTTGTCTGGAGCGAGGTGGACCAGGTGACCATCGGCATGGATTTCCAGACCGACGGCAGCGCCCACTTTGATGACGACCGCGTCGGCTGGATGATCACCAGCACCAGCGCGGATTCGACCAACATCTTCGGTGTACAGCTCGATCCCGGCGGGAGCGGCTACAATATTGAGACCTACTGGAACAACGCCGGCGGCAGCCAGATAAGACGGACCATTGCCAATCTGCCCGCTCTGTCGGTCAATGCCTGGTACCGTCTGAGGGTCGGATTCACCCGCCTGACGGAGACCTCCGCGGCCATTGACGTCGAGCTGTGGTCGCTTGACTCGGCCGGCAGTCCCGCAATCCTGGTGGCCGCAGGTTCCATCGCCGACACGGGCGCACTCGGCAGCGATGCGCCCGGGTCCAAGTACTTCATCGCAACGGCCGTATGGCCGGGGTACAAGAACTTCTCGGCCATCAGCGGCGCGGCGGACAATGCCTATTTCGAGATCGTCCCGCTTGGCCCGCCCAACCAGCCGCCGGTCGCCGACGATCAGGCTGTGGCAACCGATGAAGACATTCCACTGGCCATTACTCTCACCGGCTCCGATCCCGACCCGCAGGATGTCCTGACCTTCGCGATCGCCTCGCCCCCGGCCCACGGAACGCTCTCCGGAACCGCTCCCGACCTCGTCTACACGCCCGGGGCCGACTACTGCGGCTCCGACAGTCTCACCTACACCGCTTACGACGGAGTCCACACCAGCAACGTCGCCACCGTTGCCATTACGGTCAACCCGATCAACGACAGCCCCATTGCCAATGATGATACCGCCGCCACCGACACGGGTATCCCCGTCGATATCGACGTTCTTGCCAACGATATCGATGTCGATGGGCCTTCGTTGTCCATCGTTCCGGGTTCGGTCACTGATCCGGCCGGCGGCTTCGTCGTTGTCAACGGCGGGATCATCACCTATACCCCCGAATCCGCCTTTGCCGGCCGGGACAGCTTCGAGTACACCGTGACCGATGGTCTATTAAGCGATACCGCCACGGTCACCATTGACGTGGCGGCCGTCGATTACGACGCCTACGCCGCCGGCGAACCGGCCGTGACCTATGGCACCGTCACAGGCACCATTGCAGGCACGACGTCAGCGGGTGATGGCCTTGTTCAGAGCATTGCCGAAGCCTCCAATGGCCCCGCCGCCTACAGTCTGCAAGTCGAGTATACGCTCCACACGCAGGCCAACCCCGCCAACGTCACCGAGCCGGTCGCCGTCAACCTCGTCCACACCTGGACCGGCGGCGCAGCCGACCCGCTCCTGGTTGAACTACTGGTAACGGGAACGTGGACGGACATCACTACCGCCATCGCCGGCGGCCAGTGCCTGGCAAATGCCGCCGACATCATCGATGCCCAGGGCAATATCCGGCTCCGCTTCCGGGACACGGTCAACGCAAAGAAAGAGGCCAAAGACACGCTCACCATCGACCTGCTGTACGCTCACATCACAGCAGGTCCACCCGACACCACCGGGCCCGCGGCCCCACAGAGTCTCACGGCCACAGGCGGCCAGGGTCTCGTCGGCCTTGACTGGGCCGACAATACGGAACCGGACCTGGCGGAATACATAGTTTACCGCTCCGCTGATGGTGTCGATTTCACGCAAATCGTAACGACCCCACAAAGCGATTATCTTGACACGGGCCTCGCTGCCCCGGCGACCTACTACTATGTCGTCAGGGCCCGCGACGCGGCCGGCAATCTCAGCGACGCAAGCAACATCGCCTCGGCCACAGCGACCTCCGACACTACGCCTCCGGCCGCCCCCACGGGTCTGTCCGCCGTCGCGGGCGATGCACAAGTGACTCTGGACTGGAACGACAGCACCGAGCCCGACCTCGACCACTACGTCGTCTATCGGTCCATCGACGGTTCGACCTACGAGGTACTGGCAACTACCGCTGACAGCGACTATCTCGACGCCGGCCTGACCAACGGCCAGACGTACTGGTACTATGTCGTGGCCGCCGATTCAGCCGCCAATGCGAGCGGCCCGAGCAACGTAGTGTCCGCCACTCCGCAACTGCAGCAGACGCAGAACATGCAGGCGGCCTCCATCACGATGACGCTTGAGCCAGCCGGCAAAAACTGGAAGGCGAATGCAGCCGTGCTCATCACGGACACCGGCGCCCCCGCCAATCCGCTGGCCGGCGCGACCGTTGTCGGCGACTGGTACCTGGACGGGGCAGTCATAGCCTCCGGCGCCTCCGCTGTCGCCGACGGGGCCGGAATCGCCCTGTTGACATCCGTTCCGGTCAAGGCGAAATCGGGCCAGGTCTTCAGGTTCGTCATTACGAACGTCACCCTCACGGGCTACACGTATATCCCGAACGTCACGGAGAACTCCATAACCGTCCCGTAACGCGGCACATCGGTCAACGACGGTCTTTACGGCGCCCACCCCCTTGTCCGGTGATCCGGAGGACCGGAAGTATTATACACAGGAATCCAGTATCTCGACAATCCTATCCACATCAAAGATGCAGCCCGCCCAGGTTCCACCGCTAACGTTCTGGAGAGCCGCCCAAAGGCGGGTATCGTCGGGAAGATGTTCGCCGGGTTTCAGATCCGGATGCAAAGGCCGGGCCTTCAGCACTTCAGCCGCCCGGTCCGGCGTGAACCGTTGATCGCCTTCTCCGACGAACCGAACGCAGCCGGTCAGGTTTGTCCGGTCGATTATGATCTCAATCAGGTCTCCGTCCCGCAGTCTGCCGATAGGTCCTCCCGCAAGCGCTTCGGGTCCGACGTGGCCGATGCAGGCGCCCGTGGATACGCCGGAGAAACGTGCATCCGTGATAACCGGCACGTGTTTTCCCCAGGGAATGTGTTTCAGGGCGGAAGTGAGCTGATAGGTCTCCTCCATGCCGGTACCCAGTGGGCCGCAGCCGATCAAGACAACAACATCCCCGCATTGAATCGGAGAATCCACCAGGCCTTTTATCGCTTTTATGGCATCTGTTTCAGAAACAAATACCCTTGCCCGGGAAGTGTGCCTGTAAACATCGTCTTCGTCAATTATACTTGGATCGATGGATGTGGCTTTGATTACGGATCCCTGAGGCGCTATATTGCCCGAAGGGAATACCAGCGTACCGGCCAAGCCCGCTTTCCGAGCGGCGTCCGGATCCATGATCACATCCGCAGGATCGATGTCTTCCAGTTTCCGCAACCTGGCCTTCGCGGCCCTGCGCCTTTCGCTCTGTTCCCACCAGTTCAGATTATCGTCCAAGGTCCTTCCGGTTGCCGTCAGGACGCTCGTATTGAGCAGACCCATCTGGCGCAGGTGCAACATGACCTCTGGCACGCCGCCGGCCGCAAAGACGTGAACCGTGGGGAAGTCCCTGGGTCCGTTCGGCAGCGCATCGACCAGGCGCGGCACCCTTCTGTTGATCCGGGTCCAGTCCTCCAGGGCGGGCAGTGTCAAGCCGGCCGCGTGCGCAACGGCCGGAATATGAAGCAACATATTGGTGGACCCGCCGAACGCCGCGAACACGAGCATGGCGTTCTCAAGGGATTCCTGTGTCACTATCTTCCGGAGAGGAATGCTGCTCCTGGAGAGATTCAGCAGCGCCAGTGCGGACCGACGTGCCATGTCGATCCAGATTTCTTCGCCTGAGGGAGACAGGGCACTGTGCGGAAGGGCCATGCCGAGCGCCTCGGCAACCACCTGGGACGAGGCGGCCGTGCCGAGAAAATGGCATCCGCCGCCCGCCGATCCGCAACTACGGCATCCCATTTCAGCCGCATAATCCCGATCGATCAGCCGATGCGCGAAACGGGCTCCCAGGGATTGTATCCTGCCCGTATCCTCGGCGTCTCTTGTCGGCAGCATGGCGCCGCCAGGGACAATGATCCCGGGCAGATCCCCGCTGCCGGCCAGGGCCATCATCATCGCGGGAAGGCCCTTGTCGCATGTGGCTACGCCCATTACGCCTTTCCTTCGCGGCAACGAACGAATCAGCCTGCGCATCACGATGGCGGCGTCATTGCGATAGGGCAGGCTGTCATACATGCCTGCCGTCCCCTGGGTGCGGCCGTCGCAGGGATCGCTGCAGAATCCGGCGAAGGGGAGCACCCCTTGTTCTCTCAGAGTCCTGGCGGCCTCGTTGACAAGCAGACCGATCTCCCAATGGCCCGTGTGGTAGCCCAGTGCAACGGGATGCCCATCGTCCGCGCGCAGTCCGCCCAACGTACTGAGGATCAGATACGGGTCGAGATCGGTATCTTCGGGATTCCACCCCATGCCCGCGTCCTGGGTCATCCCGAACAAGTCGCCGCTGGGGGCGTTTCGGAGCACCTCGTCCGTCAAAGGGAGCTTCCCCTTGGGACCGGCTCCGCAGGTCCGCATGGTCCGGACGGTCCGGTCATTTCCGACGATCTGGTCGAACGTTGGAGACTTGCTGTCAGCCATGAGTTATTCCTGATTTCCAACAACTAAACATCCCTTTGTGTCCATTGGCCGTCGATCATCCGCCACATGGACCCGGTCGGGTTCTTGTCCTGAAGCTCGATCGGCAGCCTGTGGGGGCGGACGTTGTCATAGCAGTTAAGAGCCGCGAAACGAAGCATGGATGCAGGCAGTCCCACGGCCGTAAATCCGGGATGCCCAGTCGCCGGGTAGGGGCCACCGTGATTCATGGAAGCGACCACCGCTACGCCGGTGGGAGCCTTGTCGTTCAGCAGTCGGCCGACCTTCGTCCGCAATTCGGGCTCGAGCGCCGCGTAGGCCCCGTCATCCTTGCCCTGCGTATGGGAATAGACGCAGCCGGTCAGATTCCCCTCAAGAACGGATGCAACCTCCTTCATTTGCCTGGTATCATCGGCGACCACAATCAGACTGGCGGTTGCAAAGGCCTCGGTCTGAAGGTCACGGGGATTACCGATAAACGTCTTTGCGTCCACCCGAAGCAGCGTGTTGGCGAACCTGTAGCCTTCACCCTCCGCTTCCTTGCCGCCGACCATCAATACCGCCCCGGCGGACTTGAGAATCTCGACCGCTTCCAGAACACTATCCAGCCCTCCGGCCGAGAGCAGGATCCCCGGCCGGTTGCCGGCAAAGGCCTCGGCCAGTGTATGGATGAACCGTTCAGCTCGGTCGCCCTTTTGAAGGACGATTAACCCCGGATTCGTGCAGAACTGGCCGGCGCCCAACGCGCACGACGCGAACAGTTCCGCGGCGATTTCATCCGAACGCTCCTCAACGGCCCCGGGCAGGATAAACACCGGATTCACACTGGACATCTCAAGGTAGATCGGTTTGCCGGCCTTGTCGGCGGCGGCTTTGAGACGAAGCCCGGCCGCCTTGCTGCCGGTAAAGGCCGAAGCGCCGATATGCGGATGAGAGACCAGTCTTAGTCCAAGTTCAGGGGGTATACGGTAGAGCATCTGGACCGTCGCGGGGGGAAGCCCTGTTTCCCTGAGAGCTTCAAATGCCAGACGGGCAAAAGCGAGTGTCGTTCCGGGATGGCCGGTATTGGCCTTGGCGATCACCGGATTGCCCGCGGCGATGGCGGCGGCAAAATCGCCCCCGGCCGCGGAGTTGAACGCGAACGGGAAATTGTTCGGCCCGAAGATTGAAACCGGGCCGTCGAGAGGCCCCATCATGCTGCGTATATTCACGGACGTTTCGATCGTTGCACGGCACCAGCTCAATTCGCGTGCGGCTTTCGCGGCTTTTCGAAGCTGATCCGTGGTGCGGGGAAGCTCTCCGTTTTTCAGTCTGGGTTCTTTGGGCAAAGCGGTTTCCAGGTTGGCCGCAGTAACCAGTATGTCCGCATGGGCTTCGATCTTCTCGGCGAACAATTCCAGAAACCGTGCAATCTTGTCGGCGGGCGCCCGTCTCAGTTCAACGGCGGCTTGTTTCCCGGCGGAGATCGCCTCATCCGTGTCGTCCTCACCCGAAACGGGGTACACCTCGGGAAGCGGCTGCTTGTTTGCAGGATTCACCGCATGGAAAAAGCCCGCCGCCTTTTTGGGATCCCGCCATTGTCCGGCAATGAGGACTCTCTGATAGGTCATACTTTTCTCCTGACAGGCTGTCTCAAGACAGCAGGTGTCATGCTGAGCGAAGCGAAGCATCTCTCGCATTCGACGTCCAGACCCTTCGCTTCGCTCAGGGTGACAGTCTTGATGGTGACAGTTATGAAGTAGTCTATAATGCGTTCGCGCATACCCGCCGCCTATGATTCAACCCGGTTTTCCAGTACCAGTCCGTCAATCGCAATGACCACCCGGTCGCCCGCCGATAATGAGAACGCTTCATCCGGAATGATACCCGTTCCGGTGAGGAGAAAGACACCGAAGGGGAACGTCATCTCCATGGTCAGATAGGACGCCAGTTCTTCCAAGGAGCGTTTGATTTGTGAAGTGCTGGTGTCTCCCTTGAAGATGACTTTGCCGTTTCTCTCGATGACCAGCTCAATGGTGAGATTCCGCATCTGCTTGGCGTGCGTCAGACAGATTCCCGGCCCGATGGCGCACGACCCGTCATAGACCTTGGCCTGCGGAAGGTAGAGCGGATTGGCCGCCTCGATATCCCGGGAGGAGACATCGTTTCCCACGCAATATCCGAGGATTTCGCCGAAGCGGTTGATAAGCAGAGTCAATTCCGGCTCGGGCACGTTCCAGCGGCTGTCTTTTCGGATGCGGATCGCCGAATGCGTCCCCCGGACTCTCCAGCCGATGGCCTTGAAGAACAGTTCCGGGCGCTCGGCCTCATAAACCCTGTCGTATATGTTCTTGACATCGGTCTCCGCTTCCCGCGCGTCGCGGCTCCGCAAATAGGTGACGCCGCATGCCCAGACCTCCTGATCATATTCAACAGGCGCAAGCAACCCGCCCGCGGCTTCGTCGCCGGTTGGAAAAGAAGTCAGATAGGGGAGAACCTCGTGGGGATGCATTTGGCAGAGCCGCTTGAAGTCAAACGCGGGCGACAATAGACCCCCATCGAGCGCCCAGCGTTCACAATCCCCTGATCGGTGTTTGGTCAGGATCGCCATATATGCTCCAGTATATCACTCGTTGGTTCTTTGGTTCTATAGTACTATCCAACCGGTAATCCAAATGATCAGACAGGCGAAAATGCCCATACAGGTTGTACCGGTCGTCATGAGTTTGTAGCCCGTCTTTACGTCCATACCGCTCATTTGCGTAACAACCCAGAAGAAACTATCATTGGCGTGAGAGGCCACCATGGACCCTGCGCCGATGGCCAGAACCGAAAGGGCCCGGCCGAGCGACGAATCCAGCCCCATGGAGGCCAGCATGGGGGCGACAATCGAGGCGGTCGTGATGATCGCCACGGTGGAAGAGCCCTGAGCCGCCCGGATTGCCGCGGCGGCCAGGAAGGGCAGCCACAGGCCCATCGAGAGCGACGACAGGCCCTTGCCGATAACATCGGCGATGCCGGAGTTCTGCAGCACTCTGCCGAAGGCGCCCCCGGCGCCCGTAATCATCATAATCATGGCGGCCGCAAGCATCCCCTCTCCGACCCATCCAGATGAGGAGAGCATACTCCTGTCGAACGGCCTGGGAAGCGTGACGGCGATACAGATGCCGATCAACAGGGCAACCAAGGGCGTGCCGACGAAGCTGACGGCCTGGTAGAATCCGTTCCGACCCATGGGGTGCGTGGGATAATCCGCAACGGATTTCAGAATGATCAGCACAATCGGCACGAGGATCGGAAGGAAGGCGTGAAGCGCCGATGGAGCCGCCTTCAGGCGGCCGGTGAATTCCTCTTCCGTCAATTCGGGATTTGGATCGATCCGGACGCGCCCCGCCACCTTCGCCGCCCAGAACCAGCAGAAGAACAGGGTCAGAATACTCACGGGGATACCGATCAGGATAACCCATCCGAGATCCGCCTCCAAAATGCCGGCGGCCGCAATCGGCCCGGGTGTTGGTGGGACCAATGTATGGGACACCATGAGTCCCAGGCAAAGCGCGATGGCGGTGGTCGCAAGAGAAAGGCCCGCACACTTGGTCAGTGTCTTGTTCAGGGGCGACAGAATCACGAAGCCTGAATCGGCAAACACGGGAATGGAGACAATATAGCCGATAAGCGCCATGGCGGGCGTCACGTTCTTTCGACCGATGGTTTTCAGAATACGTTCAGCCAGCGCATAAGCGCCTCCGGATTTATCCAGAAATGCGCCAATGATGGCCCCTGCGATAATCACGATGCCGATCTTCCCGATCGTTTCGCCGAATCCCTGTTCAACGGAGCGGACGATTTCCTTCAAAGGCATTCCGGAACATATTCCGAAAAAGAGCGCCGCGACGATCAAAGCAAGGAAGGCATGGAGATTGAACCGGGTTGTGGAAATCACGATGAAGAGAATACTCACAAGTAGAAGCACCACAATCATCATGATCCGACTCCGTTCGATAGAAGAGCGTGTCCGGTTCGCGGCGGAGATTGAAAAGGGCGCGGCTATATTCCCGCTCGATCTCACGCGAGATCAGGCGGGACCCATAACCAACTCTCGAAGGACCGGCTGTGCGGTACACAGATGACCCGCCCGGCAGGCCGCGACAATCAATAGGACCACTGCGATACAACCTCGCAGCTCCATACTACTTCAGTCCATTTGCGAGTGCGTAGTATATCTCGTTGATTCGGACATCCTGTTTCAGACCGGGAATTGTCGTGTCTTCGTCGATCAGCAAGTACTCAATCCCGGCAATCTCGGCGAAATCGGCCATGTGCTCTTTGGTCAAAGCCATGCTGAAGCCCGTGTGATGGGCGCCTCCGCCGAGTATCCAGGCCGCCGCGGCCGTCTTGAGGTCCGGTTCGGGCTTCCACAGCACCCTGGCCACCGGGAGATTGGGCAAGGCGGCGTTCGGAGCCACGACCTGGCAGGGGTTCGCTATCATTCTGAATCGGTTGCCCATATCCATCAGCGACACATTGATCCCCTTGCCTTGCGGGGCACAGAAGACCAGCCGGGCCGGATCGGCCTTGCCGCCGATGCCCAGCGGATGGGTCTCCAGCGTCGGCTTATCACCGGCAATGGTGGGGCAGACTTCGAGCATGTGCGCG
>DDXG01000183.1 GCA_002347125.1 Phycisphaerales bacterium UBA2266 | reverse complement strand
CCCGCCGGCGCCGGCCGCCAAGAGAAGAACCGGGCGGCTTACGTCGGCGGCGATGGGTGCATCTGAGACACACCGCAGCGATTTGCCCACAAGCGGTTGGGGAGTATCACCGCCGGCTGCGGTAGCGACAACCAGCACGCAGAACAGCGGCAACGGCCAGAGAACCAGCCTTCGCCGCCACGGATGCCGGGCCGATGCCCTCAGGGCGCGGGGGCCGATCTTTGCATCACCTTGACAGCGCCCAGTCAAAGAAGCCGATCCCGCGAAGTTCCGATTCCAGTTCATCCAATTCATGGGTGGTCAGGGTCTTCATGGGTAGCCGATTCGGACCGCAGTCCACGCCGATCAGGCGCATGGCGGCCTTGAAAGCCGGTTGGCCTCGATAGCGGCACATGGTCCGGATCATCCGCTGAGAAAGAGATTGTTGGCGTCGGGCTTCGACAAGGTCGCCTCGGTCAAAGGCCTCCCAAAGGCGCAGATAGAGAGGCGCAGCGAAATTGTAGGTTGAGCCGACGGCCCCGACCCCGCCGGCCGCCAGGGCCGCAATCAGCATCTCATCGTGGCCGAACAGGACGTCGAATCGCCCCTCGGCCTGTTCCAGGCAGCCCTGGTATTCATCGAGTCCGCAGGCGGTGTACTTAAGGCCGGCAAAGTTGGGTATCCGATCGGCGGCTCGCCGCAGGAAATCGATCACGTCCAGCGATACCCCGGACAATATCGGGATGTGGTAGTAGTAGAACGGCAGGTCCGCCGCCGAGGCAATCCGGGCCAGGCAGTCAATCAGGCTGTCCACGCCGGAGAATCCATAATACCTCGGAGGCATCGCCGAGACGGCCTGGGCGCCGATATGTTTCGCGTGAGCCGCCAGGTCGCAGGCCTCGGCGACGCTGTCGTGTCCGACCTGCACGATGGCGGGCAGGCGGCCGGCGGCGGCCTCGACGTAGGCCTGCGCGACCGCGCGGCGCTCATCGCTCGACAGCGACGGGCCTTCGCCCGTGCTGCCGCAGACGTACATCCCGCAGACCCCCGTCCGAAGCAAATGCTCGACGACGGCCGGGACCTTCGCCAGGTCCAGTGTCGTATCCTCGCGCATGGGCGTAAAAACCGCCGGAATCAACCCTGACAGTTTCTGTCTCATGGCTGCATTGTACCGGCCGCCCGGACCATGCACAATACCTCGGCGGCTTTACCCCGGTTGGCGAATCTGCTACGATTGGGCACGGATGCACATGGCTTTCCGGGCGTTTGTCCGGGACCGGATACTACTACGATTGAGGCAGGACGTATCATGGCGGCGGATTACACCGGTGGGAACCGGACAACAGGCGGATGGGTGGGGATAGTCCTGGTGTTGGGCCTGTTTTGCGGGCCGCTGATAGGCCTTGAGGCGGGCCCGGCCGCACCGGGCTATGGGACCGACGCCACGCAAGCATTCGGCATAGACGCCGCGGCGCGAGAGCAACTGGCGGCCCTGGGCGTGGAGCGGGTCATCTTCGCCACGCGGCTGGCTTATGACGACCCGCACTGGTACGCCAACATCGGCTACTACTGCGACGATGAGAATCAGAAGGCCTACGCCGGCAACGGCAAGCCGGATGAGAGCCGGCTGTATGAGTTCAATACCAGGACCGGACGTGTCAGGACCCTCATGGATGCCCAAGGCGGCGGCATCCGGGACCCGCACGTACACTACGACGGGCGGACCATCCTGCTTTCCTACCGGCCGGCGGGCCAGGACTGCTACAACCTCTATGAGCTGGACGCCGACAGTGGCGCACTGAAGCGCCTGACTGATGGACCCTACGATGACTATGAAGCGGCGTATCTGCCGGACGACGAGATCGTCTTTGTCTCGACCCGCAGCCGACGGTGGGTGGGATGCTGGATGACTCAGGTGGGAACCCTGTTCCGCTGCGACCGTGGCGGGGGTAGCATCCGTCCGTTGTCGTTCAACCTCGAGCACGACAACACACCGGCGGTTCTGGCCGATGGGCGCATCGTCTACACGCGATGGGAGTATGTGGATCGTTCGCAGGTCGGCTACCACCAGCTGTGGGCGATGAACCCCGATGGCACGAACGTAACGACGTACTTCGGCAACCAGTCGCACTATCCGTTGTATATCGAGGCTAAACCGATTCCCGGCACCGACGATTTGCTGCTGATCGATTCGCCGGGGCACGGCCAGTCCGACCACCGCGGACACGTCTGCACCGTCAGTGCCAAACACGGCCCGGACAACATGGTCGGCTATCGCCGCATCACGCCGCGCGGCAACTTCAACGACCCGTGGCCCATCAACCGGCGGCAATTCCTGGTGGCCTCATACAAGCAACTCCAACTCGGCTCGATGGATGGAACGCTTGCGACACTGCTGACGTACAGGGGCCAGGCCAATATCCATGAACCGGCCGGTCTGATGGGGCGCCCAAGAGAGCGTGTCCGGGTAGAGACGCCAACCGGCCGCGAGACCACGGGGCGAATGGTCCTGGCGGACGTGTATCACGGCCGCAATATGCAGGGCGTTCGGATGGGCGACATCAAGAAACTGCTCCTATTGGAGGTCCTGCCCAAACCGGTCAATTTCAGCGGCGGCATGGACCTGACGAGCTGGATGGGGACGTTCAGCCTGGAGCGGGTGATCGGGACCGTGCCGGTGGCCGAGGATGGGTCGGCGTATTTTGAGGTCCCAGCCGGGCGGGCGCTCTTCTTCGTCGCCCTGGACGCCAATGATATGTCCGTCAAGCGGATGCAGAGCTTTACGAATGTCCATCCGGGCGAGACCCTCGGTTGCGTCGGCTGCCACGAACAGCGGACCGTGACGCCGGCGTCCATCAAGAGCAGTTCTCTGGCGGCTCTCCAACGCGGGCCCAGCCGGATCGAGGGCTTTGAAGGAATCCCGGACGTGCTGGATTTCTGCCGGGATATCCAGCCGATCCTGACCGAACACTGCACCGCCTGCCACAGCTACAAAGATCGCAAGGGCCAGGTGGTCCTGGAGGACGGCCTGGGCCCGGCGTGGTCGATCAGCTACTACACGCTCGTGGCAACCGGCCAGGTGGCCGATGGGCGAAACGGCCTGGGCAACCAACCCCCGCGGACTATCGGCTCGTCGGCCAGCGCGTTGCTCAAGAAGATCGATGGTTCCCACCACGAGGTGCGGCTCTCGCCGAAGCAGTGGCGGACAATATGGGCGTGGCTGGAATGCGGGGCCCCTTATGCAGGCACCTATGCGGCGCTTCGCAATGCAAAGGACCAGGGCAGGCAAGGGATTTACCACGCTGTCTTCGGCACGCCGGCATTTAATCAGACCTGCCGCGGATGCCACAGCGACGGCAAGACGGCCCCTATCCTGCCGACAAGGGTCACGGAACAGGAGCATCAGGCGATAAGACAGAAGAGGGGCTTGGCCACGCATGAGCGCATCATCGACGCCGGGTCGCACCGCTTCAGCGTGCATGTGCTGGTCAATGCGTCCAATCCGGAGAATTCGCCGCTTTTGCTGGCGCCGTTGGCCAAGTCGGACGGCGGCTGGGAGACCTGTGCACACCGCTACGGCTCGGCCGAGGATCCCGTGCGCCGCAGCCTGCTGGCGGCGATGCAGGCCAGTGCAGCGCAGTTCGAGGCCGAACCGAGGTACGGGATGGCGGATTTCCGGCCGAATGCCCAGTATATCCGCGAGATGAAGCGATTCGGTGTGTTGGCGGCTGATTCTGACCCCCGGCGGGATTCCATAGACTGGTTCAAGACCGACCAGCAGTACTGGAGACTGTTCTGGGCACAACCCGCCACCGGTGTGACCAGGACATCTTCCGATTGATGTCCGTTGATTCGATCTTGGTGATTTCTGTCTGGAGGACCAAAGCTCATGATGATGCGATTGTCTCTGAACCTGTCGATGTGGCTCTTGCCGCAGATTGTGGTCCTGGCGTTTGCTGGGCCTTCCGGGGGCGCTTCAAGCGTTCCCCGGAACATGCCTGAATCGTCCTCGCCTGCGATAGAGGCGGCGGCCAAAGCCTTGGGGGAGGGGCGTTTGGATGCGGCTCGCCGGGCATTCGAGGCGATTGCCGCGGATTCTTCGACGCGACCGTTCGTACGCAGCCTGGCGATGTTCGGGGTCGCCGAGGCAGCGCTGGCGGGCGAGGACGTCGCGGCTGCCCACACGGCGTGGGAGCGGATCGCCGCCGATACAACACTGCCACAACTCCACCGCGACAACGCACGTCGCCGCCTGGCCCAGGCTCGGCGGATGCAACAGGGATTGCCCCCCCGCGACCCCGCCGACTATCGTGCTGCGTTGCCGGTTGTGCCTGCGCCGGCCGTCGTGTTCCATGTCGCACCGGCCGGAAGCGACACCGCCGATGGTTCCGAGGATAAGCCCTTTCGCACCCTGGAGCGGGCCCGCAATGCCGTGCGCGACTTGAAGAAGTCCGGCGGTGGGACGCTGCCCAAGGGCGGTGTGGTCGTCATGATTGGCGGCGGATCGTACAGCGTGGAACGAGCTCTGGCCCTGACGGCCGAGGACTCGGGCACTGGCGAGGACCCGGTGGTTTATCAGGCCAAGTCCGCCCAGACGCCGGTTTTCAAGGGAGGCGCCCGAATCCGTACATGGAAGCCGGTTTCCGATGCCGAGCTTCGCAACAGGCTCGACGCATCGGTTCGCGACCGCGTTCTGGAGGCGGACTTGAAGGCGCTGGGTGTGACGGACCTGGGCGACGCGACGGCGTTGCGCAAGCGGCCGGAGTTGTTCGTCGACGGCCGGCCCCAGACGCTGGCCCGCTGGCCCAACGAGGGCTTTGTCAAGACCGGCGACATCCTGGGCACGGACACCTTCAAGGTCTGGGGCTCCATCGAGGGGTGCAAGGACGGCAAGTTCCGATATGTCGAGGATCGCCCGAGCCGCTGGCTCGATGAGCCGGATGTCCGCCTCTACGGTTACTGGTTCTGGGACTGGTATGAGGAATATCAGAAGGTCGCCTCCATCGACGCTGAGAGCAAGGCCTTCACGTTGGCCCAGCCATATTCAAACTACGGCTACCGTAAAGACCAGCGGTATTACGCGGTGAACATCCTGCGGGAGCTTGACCGGCCGGGTGAATGGTACCTCGACCGTCGAAGCGGCAAGGTCTACTGGCTGCCGGGCGAAGGGGTCGACCCGTCGAGGGCCGAGACGGTCCTGAGCGTGTTCGACCAGCCTTTCTTGACCATGAGCGAGGTTAAGAACGTGATAGTCATCGGGCTGACGATGCAGGAGGGCCGCGGCGATGGAATCCACATTCGCGGCGGGGCCGATTGCCTGGTGGCCGGTTGCACAATCCGACAGCTCGGCGGCGATGCCATTGTCGTGGAAGGCGGACAACACCACGGCATCTTCGGATGCGTCATGCACACGCTTGGTTGTGGAGGAACCCGTGTGGCCGGTGGAGATCGCCGGACGCTGACGGCCGGGCGGCATTTCGTCGAGAACTGCACGGTTTTCGACATCTCGCGGCTCAAGAGGACCTATACGCCGGCCGTCCATCTGGACGGCTGCGGCAACCGGATCGCCCACAATCTGTTCGAGAGGATGCCCTCCTCGGCGATGCGTATCGAAGGCAACGACCATCTCATCGAGTTGAACGCCGTTCGCCACGTCGTCCAGGAATCGGACGACCAGGGCGGCATCGACATGTACGGCAATCCCCTCTACCGAGGGGTCGTGATCCGCTGGAACCGATGGAGCGATATTCGCGGAGGCACGCACTGCGGGGCCGCGGGTATCCGGCTGGACGACATGATTTCGGGTATCGCCGTCTACGGGAACATCTTCGAACGGTGCGGGGCCGAACTCTTCGGCGGGGTGCAGATCCACGGCGGCAAGGACAACCTCGTGGACAACAACCTCTTCCTCGACTGCTATGGGGGGATCAGCTTCTCCCGCTGGGGCGAGAAGCGATGGCTCGAATCCATCGAGCGCTTCGTGCAGCAGGCCTCTGAGGAACCCTATACCGCCCGCTACCGCGAGCTGGGCGCTCTTAAGACCGGCGCCGATGTGAATATCATCAGCCGTAATCTGTTCGCCGGTTGTCAGAGCATCTTCCTGCGGGATGGCACTTTGCAGCAGACGGCACTCAATGCCGCGACGACCCAACCTCTTGACCCCAAGACGATTTCACAGGATCAGCTCGTCAAAGGCAATCCCCGGCTGAGATCGCTGCTGTTTGAGCCGATCGCGGTCGAGGAGATCGGCCCGTATGCCCATCCGTGGCAGGCTCGGCCGTAGCCGGTCGCAGAAGGGTTCGACCGACAATTCTTGTGTGCCAGGTATGCAAGGAGACTTGGGTATGGTGCGTGGGACAGGTATGTTCGTGAAGATCGTAATGGTAACCGCCTGGTTCCTGGCTGCCGGCGAGGCGCATGCCATCACCCTGGTCCAGGACGGCAAGCCCGCCGCCACCATCGTCGTGGCGGCCAGTCCGACGCCGGCGGCGCTTCTGGCGGCGAAGGAGTTGCAGTATCACGTCAAGGAGATGACCGGAGCGATGCTGCCGGTAGAGCACCCTGGGGCTGACACGGCCGCCGTGGCGATCCTGGTGGGTGAGAGCGAGGCCACACGGAAGCTGGGGCTGCGGTCGGAGGACTTCCAGTCGCAGGAGTACCTCATCCGAATCCAGGACGGTCTGATCGTTCTGATGGGCCGTGATTGGCAGGACACGCCGGCCAACCGCCTTGAGGTCGGCAGTGATATGGTGCACTCCCTGGCCGATACTCGCGACAAGGTCAACTATACGGCGGCCGTGGGATGGGAGAACGCCCCGGCCGACATCATCGAACTGCCCGGCATTCTGGACGATCAGGGAACGTGCTATGCGACGTATGATTTTCTCGAACGGTTCTGTGACGTGCGATGGTATGGCCCATCGTTGCTCAATGTTGTGATTCCATCGGCAAGAACGCTTACCGTGCCCCCCGCGGAAATCCGCCGCAGGCCGTCCCTGCTGCATCGCAACGCCCCCGGCGGAGGCTGGCCGATCATCCGCAAGCAATGGGCTCGGCATGATGGGGCGCAGAAGGACCTGTTTGATCGACGGATGCGGTTCGGCGGCGAGAGGTGGGCCTGCAACCACTCATTCGCCAGTTATCGGGACCGGTTCCTGGTGAAGAACCCGGATGCTCCGCAGTTGTGGGAACGTTCCCGGCCGGATTTCTTCGCTGTGGGTTGGGAGAATGAGGGATTCTGGCGTCAGCTTTGCATGACCCATCCGGATCTCATCGAGCAGGTGGTTCAGGACGCCAGGGACTACTTTGACGGCAAGGGCGTGAAGGGGCGACAACTGGCCTGCGGGGACTACTTCTCCGTTGTGCCGGAGGACTCGGACCACTGGTGCAAGTGCCAGAGGTGTCAGGCGGTCCTGGCGCCGGGCAAATCACGCGACATCAAGCACACCTTCGGGACAGGAACCGCCAGTGACTATGTGTTCGGCTTTGTGAACGCGGTGGCCCGCGAAGTGCGCAAGTCGCATCCAGACAAGTACATTGCCACCCTGGCTTACCACGTCTACTCGTATCCTCCGACGTTCGAACTCGAGTCGAATGTGGCCGTGGCCCCGTGCGTGCAGTTGTGCTATGCCTACCAGAAGGGCGTGTTCGAGAACGACGCCAACTTCTACGGCCAGTGGATCGCCCGTAGCGAAGGCCGAAAGGTCTATCTGTGGAACTACTTCCATCATCCGATGGAGCGCGCGATCCTGGGAGGATGGAAGTGTTTCCCCTGTTTCATGCCCGATGTCATATCGCAATGGGTCAAACGCTATCACGAGGACGGGGTGCGGGGGTTCTTCCTGTGCGGCATCCCCCAGCAGTTGGACTACTATCTGTACATGCAGACCGCCTTCAATGTCGATACGGACTGGACGGCACTCGTGGATGAGTTCTTCGTACGCTACTTCGGCGCCGCGGCCGAGCCGATGAAGGCGTTCTACTATCGCATTATGCAAATCAACCGCGAAGAGGGGGTGCTGGGCACGTCGCCCGATGCCTCATGGGGCCGTCTCGGCACGGAACAGCGGATGAACGAACTCGGCGCCCTCATGGACCGTGCGGTCGCTCTGGCGCGGACGGACGTGGAAAAGCAGCGTGTGGCGACCTGGAAGAGCGGCGTCTGGGAGTACATGCTCGAGGGCCGCACGGAGTACCTGCAGAAACAGCAATGAACGTTCAACGTCTTCGCGGCTCGCGGCCCGCGGCTCGTGAGTCTTGGGGCCAGGGTCTATTTGACGTAATGGAGCCGATGGGATTCGAACCCACGACCTCTT
>DDXG01000144.1 GCA_002347125.1 Phycisphaerales bacterium UBA2266 | reverse complement strand
CCGACAAGCCCGGAACCGGCTGGGAGTGCCCCTGGTTCAAGATCGGCCAGGAGAATAGCCGCCTCCGCACGCCGCTGTACATCATCTACGCCTTCGAGATCGCCGCCGAGCACGCGAAGGACTTTCGCCTGGTCCTCAACCACCACGAATCGCCCGCCAGCCAGGCCTCATGGAACCTGCTCAAGGACCTGGTCTACGAACTGATGGACCGCGGCCTGCCCATCCACGGCATCGGCTGGCAGGCCCACGTCAATGCCGGCTGGGATACGACCGCCAACCTTGCGGCCCTGTCAAGCCTGATCGACTGGACGCACATGATGGGCCTCGATTTTCACGTAACCGAGCAGGGCGTCCACATCCCGGACCAGATGCCCGCCTCGCTTGACCTGCAGGCCCGCACCTACCGCCGCATAGTCGAGGTCCTGCTCCAGCACCGCCGCGGCGGCCTGGTCGCCTGGAACACCTGGCACATCTCCGACGCCCACGGCTGGCAGACCGAGGAATTCCCCTCCCTCTTCGACACCGCCTACGCCCCCAAACCCGCCTACTACGCCCTCCAGAGCCTGCTATCGGAGCACAGCGATATGCTCTGCGACTTCAATCTGGACCAGCAAATCGACCACCTCGACCTGGCCCACCTCGCCTCCCGCTGGCTCCACGAAGACCCCATCTTCGACCCGGCCGACCTGAACACCTCCGGCCGCGTCGACGCCCCCGACCTCGCCCTCTTCCAGCAGCAATGGGATCAGCCCTTATCTGCCGACCCTGGGGAGCGATAGATCGTCAGTCGATAGTATTTAACCGACCGCACTCCCTGACTCATGCGGATTACAGGCTGTATCCATTCACCTCGCACGGCACCTTGACATANNTTCGCGTCGCTCAGAATGACATACCACGTTCTGAGATAGTCTCTGATTGGGTGGCAGCCTTTCGCCGCAGGCGAAGGGCTGGGGACACGGTCGTGCGGTTGCAACGCTACGGCATCCCTTCTACTGGTTCCTCCGCAGCGCACAACGCACAATACAATATACGAACTACAGGCTCCGTGCATTCGCCTCGGTGAACTTGATAATCTCATTCATCATCCGCACGGACTCGTATGGGTATTTGCCCGCGGCGGTTTCGCCGGAGAGCATGACGAAGTCGGTGCCGTCGAGGATGGCGTTGGCCACGTCGGTGACCTCGGCGCGGGTGGGGCGGCTGTGCTCGGTCATGTGTTCGAGCATCTGCGTGGCCGTAATGACGAACTTGCCGGCCGCGTTGCACTTGCTGATGATCCGCTTCTGGATGATCGGCACCTCGTAGATCGGCACCGCAACACCCATGTCTCCGCGTGCGATCATAATCCCATCGGCCGCCGCGATGATCTCATCGATGTTCCTTATCGCCTCGCGGCTCTCCACCTTCGCTACGATCTTGCAGCCGGGCAATTCCGGCTTGACCAGGGCCGCCGCCTCCTCGATATCGGCCGCATTACGCACGAATGACAGCGCCACGTAGTCCACCCGGTGCTCGATTCCGAAGCGGATGTCGGCCCGGTCCTTCTTCGTAATGCCTTCAAACTCCAGCGCGGCCCCTGGCATGTTGATGCCTTTGCGTTCCTTCAGTATCCCGCCCTCGACCACGACCGCCTTGATGCTGGCGGCCGAGACCTCCCTGGCCCGCAGGATCAGAAAGCCATCGTCGATGAAGATCATCTGCCCGGCCCTGATCCGCGTCAGGTCGCCCTCGTAATCGAACGGGATAGTCTTGGGTCCTGAGGCGTGTGGTTCTTTGACCAGCCAGACGGTTCCGCCCCGCTTGAGTTCCCGCGTCTTGGCCCCCTCAAAACGCCCCACGCGGATCCGAAAGCCCTCCAGGTCCTGCATGATCTTGATGGCCCGGCGATACTTCTTATTGAGCCGGCGGACCAGCTCGATCATCGCCAGATGCCCCGCGTGGGACCCATGCGAGAAGTTCAACCGCACCACATCCAGCCCGGCCGTGAACATCTTGCGCAGCGTGGTGTAATCCCCGCTGGCCGGCCCCAACGTCGCCACAATCTTCGTCCTTGGCATACCGTTCTTACCTTCTACATTTCACTTTTAACTTTTTACTTTTTCAGCGTCGGCTTCATCCGCTGGAGCCAGGCGGGCAACTGGTCCCGCGTCACGTTTGCCCAGAGTCCCACGCCGGAGCCTCGGGCGACGGCCTCCAGTTGCTTGTACCGGTCGAAGTGGCTATGCCGAAACCGCAGGTCCGCGTATGCATAGCCCTCCTCAAGCAGGGCCTCATTGAGAATCCGTCCGTCCGGCAGTTCCACATACGCCAGCAGCCGCCCGTATTTGCACCGCGTGTCGTTGCCGGGGTCCAGCAGCACCCGAACCGTTTGCCCATCCGCCAGGCTCTTGGCAAACGCCGAGGCCTCCGGTCCGAAGTACATCGGTCCGGTCTGCGGATTGACGCTCTCCGGGCTATCCACGCCCCAGAGTCGAATCCGCGTCGTCTCGTACTGGCCGTCGGCTTTATCGATATCCAGCGTATCGCCGTCGATCACCTTGACCACCATAAAGCGACGGTCCTGATAGACGGCCACATCCCGCCCGGCCTGCCTGACCTGCGAGCCGCCGGGCCGCCACCGCACCCAGTTGCGGTCTGCCCAGACGACGGCCAGCAGAACCATCGCCAGCAGCGTCACAAGGGCGTTGCGACGGCGTCTGCTCATGGCCTGCTTGGGTTTGCGTTTGCTCAAGACAACACTCCGCCCGGCGTCTCGAACCATCTACTCTATTCTACCACCCGCGCCGATGGCCGACAGACGCATCCCTCGTCCCTCGTCTTTCGTCCATCGTATCTTGCGGCCTCTGCGGTGGAATTCCGCCGGTAGGGCTACTGCCGCCTCTGCCCGGCCGGCTTATCCAGCTCAAACACATCGCACACCACGCGAAGTGCGTCTTCACCCTGGTGGCGATCCACGATACAACTGATGCGAATCTCGCTGGTGGTGATCGAATCGATATTGACTTTGGCCTTCGCCAGCGCCCCGAACATCCTCTCGGCCACGCCGTAGTGCGTCCTCATCCCGACGCCCACGACCGAAACCTCCGCGATATCCTCACGAATGAACAACCGTTCGCAGCCCACCTCGTCCTTGATCGCCTCCACCGCCTCCCGGGCCGCCCGCAGGTCACTGCTGCCGACCATGAACGCCAGGTTCGCCTTCTCGTCGCTGACTTCGGTCTGAACGATATCGTTGACAACGACCTTGGCGGCCGCGAGTTTGGCGAATACCTTTGCCGCGTTGCCCGGCACGTTGTCCACGCCCAATAGACCGATCTTCGCCATATCCTTCTGCAGGGTCGCCCCCGAAACCAGGATGCCTTCCATTTGCGGTACCTCGTGAGTTATGTAAGTCCCCTCAACATCATTGATGCTGCTGCGCACGTGAATCCGAACGTCGTAACGCTTGCCGAACGACACCGCCCGGTTGTGCATCACCCCGGCGCCCAGGCTGGCCAGCTCCAGCATCTCATCGTAGCTGATCTGCTTCATCTTAACGGCCTTGGCGTAGAGCCGCGGGTCGGTCGTGTAGATGCCGTCCACGTCGGTGTATATCTCGCACTCCCCGGCCCCCATGGCCGCCGCCAGCGCCACCGCCGAGGTGTCGGAACCGCCCCGTCCGAGCGTCGTGATGTTGCCGCGGTCATCGATGCCCTGGAATCCCGCCACCACCACGACCCTGCCGGCCTGGAGCTGCTCGCGGATCGTATCGGCGTCGATGCTCCTGATCTTCGCTTTGGTGTAGACGTCGTCGGTCATCATCCGAATCTGCCCGCCGGTGAAGCTGATGGCCTTCTGGCCCATCGCCTCCAGCGCCATGGCAAACAGCGAGACCGTCTGCTGCTCCCCCGTGCTGATCAACTGGTCCATCTCCCGCGTGGGCGGGTTCGGGTTCAGCTCCAGCGCGTCGGCGATCAGTTCATCGGTCTGCTTGCCACGCGCCGAGGCGACGACCACTACCTGATGACCCTCTTTGACCGCCTTTGTGACCCGTTCGGCGGCGCGGCGTATCTTGGCCGCGTTCGCCACGGATGTGCCACCATATTTCTGTACGACGATTGCCATAATCGACCTGCCGAATTCAAACACTCCAAAAAGACATACACTCAAACGTCCGAGTCGGCGGCTGTCAACACGAATCAGCCTTTGATGAAGTATTCCATCAGCTCGAACCCGTTTTCGATGTAGAAACCGCTCTTGGCCGCGTTGGCCTCGCTGAACGGCAACTGCACGACCCCGGCGATACCCGTCCCGGCCATAGCGAACGGCACCGGTTCACCCGAATGAGCACACGTGGCCACGGGCGTCGGATGGTCCGGCATGACCAGGATTCGCCATGCCTCCATTCTCTCCAGCACCTCCAGAATCGGCCCGACAATCAACTCATCCGTCCGCTCAATAGCCGTCTTCTTGACCTCGGCCAGCCCCTGGTGTCCGGCCTCGTCCGGCCCTTCGATGTGCAGAAAGACAACGTCGTGCTTCTGCAGCGCCGTGATGGCCGCCTCGGCCTTGCCCTGGTAGTTTGTATCCACGAAGCCCGTCGCCCCCGGCACCCGGATCACCTCGAAGCCAATCAGCTTCGCCAGCCCCCGCACGAGGTCCACCGCCGTGATGGCCGCCCCAGACAGCCCGAACCGCTTCCTGAAGCTCTCCATCATCGCCTTGCGGCCCTGGCCCCACAGCCAGATCGAACTGACCGGATTCTCACCCAGGTCGCGCCGCACCTTGTTGATCTCGTGATGGCCGAATACCTGCTGGGACCGCGCCATCAGGTCGATCAGCAACTGCGAGCCCTTGCCGCGGGGCAGAATCTTGTCCACGGCCGTGCCCAGGTGGTCGTGCGGCGGATACGTCTGCACCCCCTCGAAATCCAGCCCTTTGAACACGGCGATATGCCGATAGCTCACCCCCGGATAGAACCGCAAGCGCTGGCTGCCCAGCCGCTCGTTCAGGTCCTTGATAAGCCCCTCGGCCTCTTCCGTCGAGATATGCCCGGCGCTATGGTCGGCCATTGCTCCATCGGCGAACGTCACCAGATTGCAGCGGAAGGCCCAGTCCGTCGGCCCCAGTTGAATATTCCGCGCCACGGCCTCAATCGGCGCACGACCGGCGTAGTACCGCCTCGGGTCGTACCCCAGCAGGCACATCTGCGCCACGTCGCTGCCCGGCTCCATCCCCGGCGGCACCGTGCGCACCAGACCCTGGCGACCTATCTGACTGATCCGGTCCATGTTCGGCGTCCGCGCCGCCTCGATCGCCGTCTTGCCGTCAAACTGCTCGATCGGCTCGTCAGCCGCGCCGTCCGGGATGATAATCACGTACTTCATGCGTGTTTCGTATATCGTATATCGTCGTTCGTATTTCGTAGTACGAGCCACCAGCCACTGGCCGCTAACCACCGGCTCGTCCTTCGGTCAGTCGTGGTCCTCGGGGATGTCCACGATCCGGATCACCACGGGCCGCCCGCTGATGACGTCCAATTTCATCAGATCCTCCAGCGCTGCGGCCATGTTCCGCTCCTGGGTCTTGTGCGTGGTAATAACCACGGGCACCGTATTGTTCGGACCTGTCCCTTCGTGCTGCAGCGCCCCGGATATGCTGATTCCGTGGTCGCCCAGGGCCTTGCCGTAACCGGCCACGACGCCGGGCTCATCCTTGGCCATCACCCGGATGTAGAACCGGCACACGCAGTCGTCGATGCTTTGAATTACCGATTCGGCATCGCTTCGCGGCCGGACGATGCAATGTTCAAACGTCGTCCGCGAGTTGCCCAGCGCCACATCGATGATGTCCGCCACGACGGCGCTGGCCGTTGGCATCATCCCCGCCCCGCGGCCGTAGAACACGACCTGGCCGACGGCGCTGCCGAAGATGCTTACCGCGTTGAACGGCCCGGACACACGCGCCAGCGCACTGTCGGCCGCGATGAACGACGGATGCACCCGCAGCGAAATGCGTCCGCCCTCCCGCTGTTCGGCGATGGCCAACAGCTTCAGGCAGTACCCCATTTCCGCGCCGTAGCGAATATCATCAATCGACACCGACTGGATGCCTTCGATGAAGATGTCCTCCAGCCGCACCTCGTAGCCGAACGCAATCGATGCCAGGATTGCCAGCTTGTGCGCGCTGTCGCCCCCGCTGATATCGAGCGTCGGATCCGCTTCGGCATAGCCCCTGGCCTGGGCCGCCGACAGCGCCGCGGCGAAATCCTCATTCCTGGCCGTCATGTTCGACAGGATGTAGTTGCACGTCCCGTTGACGATCCCGTACATGGCGCGTATCCGGTTCGCCGTCAGGCCCGTCCGAATCGCCGACACGATGGGTATGCCCCCGGCGCAGCTCGCCTCGAAGGCAATGCACCGTCCGTGTTCTCTCGCGGCGGCGTACAACTGGCCGCCGCATTCGGCCAGCAGCGCCTTGTTCGCGGTTACGACGTCCTTGCCCGCCGCCAGCAGGTCCGTTTGAATCCGAAGGGCGGCGTCGATGCCTCCGACGGTCTCGACGCCGATATTGATGCTCGGATCATTAAGCACCGCGGCCAGGTCCGGCGTCAGCACGCCCGCCGGCAAAGACACCGCACGAGGCCGCTGCACGTCGGCGTCGACCACCTTTGCCAGCTCCAGACGCACCCCCGTCCTCGCCGCGATCGCGTCGGCGTCTTCGAGGATGATCTTCGCCACGCCCGTACCCACGGTGCCGAACCCGACCAGACCTATTCTTACGCACTTCTCAGTCATGGTATGTACTCGCAACAGACGGTTTCAACCGGACGAGGTAGTCTACGAATTGCGTACCCGCCCGTCAACAAATAACCTCGCGACGACGGCCCGGACCCCAAATACAGCATACAACCGGCCGACCGGCCTTGCCGGTCTTCGCAATAACGGTTGACAGCCCGGCGGCGTCGGCGTATGTTCTGAACTTACACGGATTCCGACGGTCCGGGCGGTCGCCGGGATAGAACCCGTCAACAGGTAGACAATTCGTAAGGAGACGCAAGATGAGATGTGGCAAATGGCTCGCCGTGCTCGTATGTGTAGCCCTGTTCATCACGGGCTGTAAGAAACACCACCAGGAGACCCCGACCATGACAACCAAGGGAACCTTCGCCGACGACCTGGCGTTCTTGAGACAACATACTGATGTGATCGTCCTGGCCGACGGCGACGCCAGAATTGCCGTTGTACCCCAATACCAGGGCCGCATCATGACCAGTTCCGCCGCCGGCGATGCGGGCCTGAGCTTTGGCTGGGTCAACCGCGAACTCATCGCCTCCGGCAAACTCCAGGAGCACATCAATGTCTTCGGCGGCGAGGACCGCTTCTGGCTGGGGCCCGAAGGCGGCCAGTTCTCCATCTTCTTCAAAAAGGACGTGCCCTTCGACATGGACCATTGGTTCACCCCGGCCCCGATCGATACCGAGCCCTTTGAACTCGTCTCGTCCACCGCCGATTCCGCCGAGTTCAAGAAGGCTATGACCGTCGAGAACTATTCCGGGATGAAATTCGACCTCCAGGTCGACAGAGTCATCCGGCTCCTCAAGCAGGCCGACGCGGTGGCCGCCCTGGGTGTTACCCCCCCAGCCGACCTCAAAATGGTCGCCTTCTCATCCGTCAACAAGATCACGAACACCGGCGAGGAACCTTGGACCAAACAGGGAGGCCTGCTGTCCATCTGGATCCTCGGCATGTTTAACCCCTCCGACGCCACGACCATCGTAGTGCCCTTTAACACCGGAGCCGAAGCCGACCTCGGACCCATCGTCAACGACGCCTACTTCGGCAAGGTTCCGCCCGAACGCCTCGTCGTCAAGCCCGAGCAGGGTGTCCTCTATTTCAGCGGCGACGGCAAGTATCGTTCCAAGATTGGCCTGCCCCCCCAGCGGGCCAAGCCCGTCTGCGGCAGCTACGACGCCGACAACAAGGTCCTGACCATCGTCGTCTATACCAAGCCGCAGGGCGCCACCGATTACGTCAACTCCATGTGGGAACTCCAGGATGAGCCGTTCGCCGGCGACGTCGTCAATTCCTACAACGACGGACCCGATACACCCGGCGGCAAGCCCCTGGGCCCATTCTATGAGCTGGAGACCTCTTCGCCGGCCGCGGTCCTGGCGCCCGGAGAGAGCCTCTCCCATACCCATACGACCATCCATCTGATGGGCCATGAGGCCGACCTGGATGCCGTCGCCAAGGCTGTTCTTGGTGCTACAACCGCCGAAATCACAGCGGCCCTGCCCAAGTAACCCGGAAAACGCCGGCCGTGCCGGGAAACACCCGGCACGGCCTTCAATTCGTGGCCTGCGTCTTTTTTCTGCATCCGCGCGGATTTTTCTTGAAATCTCTGCGCATCGCGCGGTATAAAATACGATGCAGTGGACCGCAGGTTCTGGCAGGTCCCCCCGGATGGTTGGTGCAGAAAGGAGGACGGCAGTACTGAAAAGAGGGTTCGACATCACGTCGCGGCCAGGAATCTCTCCCCCCATATCGACGCCGGCAAGGGCGTTTTCGTTCCCGGCTTAACGGCTGTCCATATCGCGCCGTGTTCCGATAATAACTACGGCGTCTATAGTGTGATTCCTCATGCCGTGCTGTTTGACGGGGCGGTTTTTCTGTAGGTTTCGCCGCCCGCTAAACGAAATACAGGTGACATCAACAGGCGTTGAATCGTCCGCCCGGCAAGGCGGGCTGTTGGCAAACAAGCGTTCCAGTGTATCCGTGTACCGTAAGGAGGATCAACATGTCCAAGAAGCTATTATTCATGTGTGTCTCGCTGGTGGTCCTGGGAGGCTTTGTGGCCTCTGCCGGCGCGGCGCCGATCATCACCAACTTCGTCAGGACGGTGGGCGACACCGACGCGCTGGATACTCCCCCGGTTGTCGCCAACAACCTGCAGAACGGCTCGCTGTTCTTCGTGGACCGCACACACATCCATGCGAATGTGCCCCCGATCCTGCAGGGCCTCGAATACGTGCGGTTCGCCAATGACGACAAGAACTTCGCTGGCCACCGCGCCAACATCACGGTCGGCCAGGCCTGCACCATGTACCTGCTCATCGACAACCGGCACGGAGACAATAACCGTGCCGACCCGCCGGTGATGACCAGCCCTGACGTGGCCTGGGTGGCCCAGTTGGGCTTTGTCCAGACGGACATCATCACCGAGATCGATGAGAGCGCCAACGGCTCGGTCGACCAGACCTTCACCGCCTTCAAGGGCACCTTCGCCCCCGGCACNNGGCGCGACGACCGTCGCCCTGTCCTGGACGCCGGGCGCCTTCGCGGCACAGCACCACGTCTACCTCAGCAGCAACCAGGCCGACGTCGTCAACCGCGCCGCCGGCGCCGATAAGGGCCTGGTCACATTTGCCATTTATCCCGCGACCGGTCTGGTGGCGGGCACGACGTACTACTGGGTCATTGACGAAGTGAACAATACGCACCCGGACAGCCCCTGGGCCGGCCCGGTCTGGTCGTTCACGGTGATCCCCGTCAAGGCCTGGAATCCGCGGCCCGTTGACGGCGCGGTTAATCAGCCGAGCAATGTGACCCTCCAGTGGAACCGCGGCCTGGACGCCATTCAGGACCTGCTGTACTGGGGGACCAATTACGATACGGTCTTGAACTCGACCACGCCCCAGGCTTCTCCCACAACACCCAGCTATGCCCTGACGGGCCTGCCGAACCAGACGAACATCTACTGGCGCATCGACACGGTCAACTCCCTTGGCCAGACGACCAAGGGCGACGTCTGGACCTTCGGGACCGCTCCCAATATCCCGGTGACCGACCCGAACCTGCTGGTCTGGTACACGTTCGAGGAAGGCAGCGGCAACGTGGCCCTGGACTACTCCGGGCACAACCGCCACGGCGTGATGACCGGTTCGCCTCTGCCCAGCCGCACCGGCGGTATGGCCGGCGACGCCATCTCGCTGACGGGTAACGGCGACCGCATCGTCTACGACGGCGATGGTGGCGGATTCCTCAACGGCCTCAGCGCCTTGAGCGTGACCGTCTGGATCAAGTCGAACATCATCAACACCGAGAAGGGCTTCGTTGTCTTCACGGAGCCGGATGGCACCGACGCACGGAACATCCGTTACGACGACGCCGGCAGCACCACGGGAGTGGACAACTGCTTCAAATATGGTGTAACCACGGGCACAGGTGGCCAGCAACTGGAGAGCCCGGGCGGCCTGCAGGTGACCGACTGGCAGCACGTGGCCATGACGTGGGTCACGGATACTCAGATTCAATTCTATGTCGACGGCACCCTGCTGGCCCCGGGCAACCCACCGGCCGACCCGCCGGACGGCACGACCATCGGCTGTACGAAGCTGATCGTCGGGCAGGGCTGCAAGGATGGGGCCGCATCCTCATGGAACGGCCTGATCGACGACGTCCGCATCTACAACAAGTCGCTGACGCAGCAGCAGATCAAGGACATCATGCGGGGCGATCCGAAACTGGCGTGGAATCCCAAGCCGGGCAACCGGGCCAATGTGGATGTCGAGACCGGCCGGGCCATCAGTTGGTCACCGGGCGACACGGCCGCGATGCATGATGTGTACTTCAGCACGGACAAGGCGGCCGTGGATGCGGCCACCACGTCCACGGCGGGCGTCTATGTCGGTCGTCAGGGCCCCAACACCTACGATCCGGGCGCCTTGGCCTTCGGTGGAACGTACTACTGGCGAATCGACGAGGTCGAGACCGGCGGGACGGTCATCCACAAGGGTTACACGTGGACATTCACGACGCTCAGCTATCTGAACCTCGAGGATTTCGAGATTTACGGCGACAGCACGGTCGTGGGGGCTCCGGGCAGCCGCATGTGGTACACCTGGAAAGATGGCTACGGCTGGACGGACCCGACGACGGTCGGCGGCAACGGCACGGGCTCTCTGGTGGGCAACTGGCCGGCGCCGGTGGCCGAGCGAACGGTCATTCACGGCGGCAAGCAGTCGATGCCGTTCTGGTATGACAACTCCGGCACGGGCAGCGATGCGCTGGGCAACCCGATTACGGCCAAGTACTCTGAGACCGAGCGGACGCTGGCGGCGCCGCAGAACTTCACGCGAAACGGCGTTCGGGCGATGAGCCTGTGGTTCCAGGGTGTCTCGCCGATGCAGGGTGGGATGGCGGTCAACGGCAACCAGATCACGGTGACCGGGGCCGGGGCGGACATCTGGGGCACGAGCGACCAGTTCCACTTTGCCAACAAGGCGATCACGCAGACGCAGTTCGCGTTGACCGTCCGCGTTGAGAGCGTGCAGAACACCAACGGCTGGGCGAAGGCGGGTATCATGATCCGCGACACGCTGGCGGCCGATTCGGCGAACGGCTTCGTAGCGGTCACGCCGGCCAACGGCATTACGGCCCAGATCCGGGCCACGGCCGGGGCCACGAGCACGAACGTGGCGGTGGCCGGCCTAGCGGCGCCGCACTGGATTCGCCTGGTTCGCGACGCCTTCGGGGATGTAACAGCCTCCTATTCGGCGGACAACAGCACGTGGACGACGATTGCGACGGACAACTTGGGCGTAACAACGCCGTTGTACATCGGCCTGGCGGTGACCAGCCACGTGGCCGGGACGCCGTGCACGGCGGTCTTCAGCAGCTTCACAATGGATGGCGGGGCCGTCACGGGCCTGACGAGCCAAGATATCGGCATCGTCAGCAACGATCCGGCGCCGCTGTATGTGGCGTTGACGGACTCGCTGGGCAATAAGCGTTACGTAACGAACCCGGATGCGGGTGCGGTCAACCGGACGGCCTGGACGCAGTGGAACATCGACCTGGCGTCCTTCCAGACGGGCGGCTTCAACCTGAACTCGGTCTCGAAGGTGGCCCTCGGCGTGGGTACGCCCGGCTCGACGAGCCCTGGCGGCTCGGGCAAGATGTACTTCGACGACATCGCGCTGTATCCGCCGCGGTATATCCCGGGGATGGGCACGCCGTTGTCGGCGGACCTCAGCGCCAACGGCGTGGTGGACCTGGCGGACGCGAAGATCCTGGTGGACGACTGGCTCAAGCAGGACTTCACGGCGCCGGCATTGGTGGCCTGGTACAAGCTGGACGGCAACGCCCTGGACAGTTCCGGCAACGGTTTCCACGCGGATCCGTGCGGTGATCCGGGGGCCCGGTTCCCGACGTATGTGGCGAGCAAGGCGGGCCTGAGCCAGGCGGTGGATGTCAACGGNNACGGACAAGGGCTTCATCGACTTCCAGGTTCCCAACGGCAACGACTCGCGCGACATGCGGTTTGACGTGGCCGGAGGCAGCGGCGGCGGCACGAACGTGTTCAAGGTAGGAATCACGGCGACCGACGGCGAGCAGAAGATCGAGGGCAGCAACGGGATGCAGAAGACCGACTGGCAGCACGTGGCGATGACGTGGGCCAGCGGGACGAACCTGACGCTGTACCTGGACGGGGTGCCCGATACGCCTACGTATATCGAGCCGATTCGCTATGGGTCGCTGACGGGCTACGGCCCCCTGCACATCGGCAAGGGCTGCAAGGACAACGCGGCGAACCTGTCGTGGGCCGGTCTGATCGACGAGGTGCGTGTCTATGACAAGGCGCTGAGCCAGGCCGAGTTGCAGAGCATCATGGCCGGCGGGACCGGGACGGTCAGTGATTACCATCCGCTCAACGCCCGCGGCGAGCTGTATAGCGGCGAGGCGCAGAATTCGCGGGTGGTCAACTTCAAGGACCTGGCGGTCATGCTCAGCCAGTGGCTGCAACGGCAGCTCTGGCCCGAATGGTAACAGCCAACGGTTCATCATCGTAAACAAGGCGGGGTCCATGCCACGAGCATGGGCCCCGTTTCTTTTTGCGCCGGCGGCGCCGGAGCGACGTCGCGCCCTTGCGGGGCGGCGCCGAATCCGGTACAACGGCATCCAGCCTACCCCCGCCGCCGGGCCAGGACCGTTCCAGACAAGGATGCGCCCCGTGAAACGAACTCTACTGCCGGTAATGCTCATCGCACTGGCGGCGACGCCGATGGGCTGCAAGGCCCGCAAGACGCGCTTCGTGACTATCGGCACAGGCGCGGTCACAGGCATCTACTACCCAACCGGCGGCGCCATCAGTCGCATGATCAACAGGAAGGCCGATGTCTATGGCATCAAGGCCACCGTCGAATCGACCGGCGGCTCCGTCTACAACATCAACGCGGTTCTCTCCGGCGACCTCGAATTCGGCATCGCCCAGTCGGACCGGCAGTACCAGGCGTGGAGGGGACTGGCGGAATGGGCCGAGGGCGGCCCGCGAACGCTGCTGCGGTCTGTCTTTGCCGTGCATCCAGAGTCCATCACGCTCGTGGCTTCGGTTGACAGCGGCATCCGCGAGATCCACGACATCAGGGGCAAGCGCGTCAACCTGGGCAACCCCGGCTCTGGCCACCTCGGCAACGCCATCGACGTCCTCAGCGCCGTCGGCCTGACGGAGAAGGACGTCGCCGCCGAGTACGTCAAGCCCGTCGAAGCGCCGGGTCTTCTCCAGGACGGGCGCATCGATGCGTTCTTCTTCACCGTGGGCCACCCCAACGGGAATATCAGCGAGGCCACCTCCGGCCGCGTCAAGGTCCTTCTGGTTCCTATCCGCGGCCCCGGCATCGCCGAGATCCGCGACAAGCATCCCTATTATCGAAAGTCCGTCATCCCGCGCGACCTGTATCCGGCTGCTCGCAACAGTCAGGACGTTGAAACCATCGGTGTTACAACCACCCTCGTCACCTCTTCCGCCGTCCCCGACGACATCGTCTACGCCGTCACGAAGGAAGTGTTTGACCACTTCGAGGAGTTCCGCACGCTCCATCCCGCGTACCGCCACCTGACCCGCCGGGATATGTTCGACGGCCTGTTCGCCCCCATTCATCCCGGGGCCCTGAGGTACTATCGAGAGGCCGGCCTGGACGGACATATCGACCCGAACCTTATCGTTGAGTAACCACCGCGGACCGCGACACAATGGCCCATGCGACCGCCACAGACACCGAACCCCGCGCCGTCGGGCCGAAGGTCCGGGTATCGGTCCGCCGGGTAGATCGCGTCGTTGTTGTGCTGTTGTCTCTGGCGTGGTCCTTCTTCCAACTGGCGTTGCCGCGATTTGTCACCTTTGACAGCATCATCACCCGGGCCGTCCATCTGGCCTTCGCCGTGGCGCTGGTGTTTCTCACGATCCGCCCGGTGAAAGGCCGCGGGCAAAGCCGCCGCGGGATTGCCGCCGGGCCGGGCCGTCCGATCCCCATTTTCGATTACGTGCTGGCCGCCGCTGGGGCCGCGGCCGCCCTGTATCTTGTCATCGACTGGGTCGGCATCAGCGCCCGCTCCGGTTTGCCGAATGCCCGCGATTATGTCGTGGCGATGATCCTGATCGTTCTGCTGCTCGAAGCGGCCCGCCGAGCTGTCGGCCCGGCCCTTCCGATCATCGCCGTCGGTTTCACCGTCTACGCCTTCCTCGGCCCGTACATGCCCGACATGCTTGCTTTTCGGGGAGTGTCCCTG
>DDXG01000325.1 GCA_002347125.1 Phycisphaerales bacterium UBA2266 | reverse complement strand
CCCCACGTCTATGCCAGTCACCTCGATTACCGTGCCAACACCGACCTGTTCGGCGGAATCAATATCAAACAGAGCCAGGTTGCTGCCGTTATTGAAAAGGCTCTTGTATTTGACCCCGTCAAAGCCGTTCGTCTTGAAGAACTCTGCGATGACCTGCGTTGAAACATAACCAGCGGGAGAGTCGCTACGATCGATCGGCTCAGAAAACGCCAAGTCAATCCATGCCCACACGGTCTCCATGGCTTCTTCTGGCGTTGGTGTCTTGAGCCTGAAGAGTACGTCCAAGTCGCTGACTGTTTTGGCCATTGGGTCTATCTTGCTGCGCGAACAATCCAGAACTTGGAGGTCTCGCCCTACATCGAACTCAACCAGCGTAACATAGGAACCGACCCACGGGCGGACCTCTGATACGGCTGTTTTCTCATTGGTCGCAAGATACAGGAAAGGAATCCCCTTCGGATTTGCTCGGCTTTCCGACGCTTTTTCTCGCAAAGGTTTCATCCGCGTGGTGGAATACGGGACTGGCTGATAGTCGAGAATCGTGCCATCACGATCGCGGAGAGGCCAGTCGTCACAGCCGAACTGCGCCCGCCAGTACCGCTTGCCCCGCGGAATGGGCAACTTACGTTCCCGAGCAGTATGTAACATCGCGTTGAGAAAGTCGCGGACCTCTGTGCTGTAGAAGTATCTGCCCTTATTCTCAACCTCATCCCTGAAACTGATGAACCTTCTCCAATATGGAAACATACTTTCGGTTCCTTGCATTGGCCCGCCACCCTGTGTTGGCCTCATGGTCTAGGTTCACGGAAGACAATTGCGGAAATCCGGTCGTGGAAGACCCTACCGACCGAGCACGCCAGCGGCCGTCTCATCCTCTTGATTTCTGTCTTCGGCCGTATCTTCGGGGTGCTCTCCGATGGACCCGTCACGGGCGCCCGAATCCTGTGTTATCGACTTAACCACAAACATTGACGTTATTGCAATGGCGATTGTCACGATATTGATGCTGGACCAGAGTTCTCGACCCAGATGGAGCGGGAGTATGGGATTGTATACAGCGGCGATGATTCCGAAGGCCCATATCCATTCCTTCCTGTCTATCCAGTTCTTTGTGTCCTGTTCAAAGGTTCTGACAGCGAGGTATATGAAAACTGCACAGCATATCCAGCGAAGCAGGATGTAGTATCCGTATGGGATGTCTTCGTGCAGTGCAACCAAGAGCATAGTCGCTGTTAGGACTTGGGGTCTCCAGATTGGTCTCATTTGTGTTTCTCCTCACGTTGCGACCCAGGTTTGGGTAGCAACGTAGTGCAGATCTCCTCGGGGGCGGAGAACTTGGTCTCTGAGATACTATCGGCCAAGACGGGGGGCGCCTTAAGGAAAAGGCGGCAGAAGCAAGGTTGTGTGGCCTGCTTGATGCTCGGTAGCGTCCGCCGTGGCGGGTGAGTGTTATGCGGGTGATGGGAGGGCTGGGCTTATACCTACTCCAGTACGAGGCCCAGATGTTTCGCTGCGCTCGGCATGACACAAGGTAATTGGGGTGGTATGTGGGTTGACGGGGGGTTGGCGTGGGGGGTAGGATGAGGGGGTGTGTTGAACTGGGCCGGTCGGCTGGGGTTGGTTCGGCCGGGGGCCTGGATGGCTAAACGGCAGGCGTTGTCAATCTCTGGAGGTGACACGATGGACGGGCATGAGATTATGGGTTGTGCGTGCTGCGGGTTGAATCGGCGGCGGTTTCTGGCGGGTTGTGCGGCCTGCGGCGCGGCGGCGGTCCTGCCGGCGGGTCGGGCCATAGCGGCGACGGGGGCCCGGGGGGCGGGCGACGACCGGCGGCGGCTGGTCAGGATTCGCGTCATCTACTCGCTGCACGCCGTCAAGCAGCCGGGCCCGGACTGGCCCAACGTCGGCTTCGATTTCGGCCCGGTGATGGAGCGCATCAACGCGGAACTGGCCGAGCGCTGCCGCGGTTTCGAGTTCGTCACCTCAATGGCCAACGGCCCGGAGCAGGCCAAGGCCATCCTCGACCAGGACAAGGACGCCGCCATCGACGGCTACCTCGTCTATCAACTGAACTGCTGGAACCGCGTCGTCCAGACCATCGCCGAATCCGGCAAGCCCGTGCTCTACGCCGACTTCCAGTACGGCGGCAGCGGCGGCTTCCTCGTCTACAACGCGGCCTTCCTGCGGGCCGGTGCGGGCAACGTCGGGTTTGTGGCGTCGTCGAAGATCGAAGACCTGGCGGCGGCGATGCGGTGCTTTCGGACCGTCCGTCGCAGTCCCGAAGCCGGTTCGGGAGCGATGGGATTCGCCGCGGCCGTCAAGGAGGTGCGGATGAGCGGCACAAAGGCGGCCGGGGATATGGGCTGCGTGAGCGATCCGCTGCGGACGATTTCGGCGGCCGAGTGCATTGCGAAGATGAAGGCCTCCAAGATTCTCGCGGTGCGGGGCCAGGAGTCCGGCCCGGTCGATCCCATCATGGGCATCCCCATGGAGAACGTGTCGTTCGCGGAGGTCAATGCGGCCTGGGAAGCCGCCGACAAGGACGAATCGAAGGCGGTCGCGGATATGTGGCGCAAGACCGCCACCGGCGTGATTGACGTCTCACAGGAGACGCTCGTGACATCGGCCGCGATGTACCTGGGCATGAAGCAGGTGCTCGCCAGGCACAACGCCAACGCCATTACCATCAACTGCCTCGGCGGCTTCTACGGCGGCCACATCCACGCCTACCCGTGCCTGGGGTTCCATCAGTTGAACAACGAGGCCCTCGTCGGGGCCTGCGAGTGCGATGTCCGCTCCACGGCGACGATGCTGATGATGACGCTCATGACCGGCGGCCGGCCCGGTTTCATCTCCGACCCCGTCATCGACACCGCCAAACGGCAGATTATCTACGCCCACTGCGTCGCGCCCAACAGGATGTTCGGACCGCAAGGCCCGACGAACCCCTTTACGATCATGACCCATTCCGAGGACCGCCAGGGCGCCTCGGTCCGCTCGGTCCTGCCCCTGGGCTACATGACCACCACGATGGATATCCGCAACGGCGAGAAGGAGATCATCTTCCACCAGGGCAAGGCCGTCGAGAACGACCCCGACGACCGTGCCTGCCGAACGAAACTGGCCGTCGAGCCCGTCGGCGACATCGAGAAGCTCTTCACGATGTGGGACCACTGGGGCTGGCACCGCGTGACCTGCTACGGCGACCTGAAGAAGCCCGTCTT
>DDXG01000246.1 GCA_002347125.1 Phycisphaerales bacterium UBA2266 | reverse complement strand
CCTTCACATAGAGCGCCCAGCCGCCGAACCGGCCGCCTTGCGCGATGATGATGCCGTTCGCCGTTTTCCCTTCCGGCGCCTCGATCTCGGCGGTGATGGTCTTGGACTTGTTCTTGATGTTGAGGAACATGTTCTCGGTCATGCCCGTCATGCCTTCGGCGAGCGTGATCGAGGTGCGGCCCGCCATCAGATCGGGACGTCCGACCAGTTCCGAGTTGACGCGCTCGAACACTCGGTCGTCGATGGGAAGGGCATAGTTCTTCCGGGCCTCTTTCATGAAGAGGGTTTTCATCTCGGCCAGTTTCTTCGGGTATTTCTTTGCCAGGTCATTGACCAGGCTGAAGTCGGTCCGCGTGTCGTAAAGCTCCCAGATGTCTTCTGAGAGCGGCCGGCGGGGCTTGGGCTCCCACGGCGTTCTGTGGATGGTCCGGGCGAACCAGCCGTCGTGGTACATGGCGCGGTTGCCGAACATCTCGAAGTACTGAGTGACGTGTTTATCCTTCGCCCTGGCGTTGTTGAAGCTGTAGACCATGCTTACACCATCCATGGGGCGCTGCTTCACGCCGTTGACCACCTTCGGGAACGGCAGGCGTGCCGCCTCCAGGATGGTCGGGACGACGTCAATGACGTGGTGGAATTGGGTGCGCAGTTCACCCTTGCTCTTGATCCCCTTGGGCCAGTAAACGGCCATGCCGACCTTGGTGCCACCGGGGTCAGAGGCCACCTGCTTGGTCCACTGGTAGGGGGTATCCAGCGCAACCGCCCAGCCCGCGGCCATGTGCGGGTAGGTCTCGGGTCCGCCCCACTTGTCCATGAACTTTAGCATGTCCTCGACCTTCTCCTGCACGCCGTTGAAGTAGGTCATCTCGCTGAACATCCCGTTGGCGCCTCCCTCGGCGCTGGTGCCATTGTCGCCGGCGACGTAGAAGACCAGCGTGTTGTCACCCTGCCCCGTGTCCTTCACCGCCTGAAGGAGCCGGCCGACCTCGTGGTCGGTCATTTCCAGGAAGGCGGCGAATACTTCAAACTGTCGGGCGAACAGGCGCTTCTGGTCAGCCGACAGCGTGTCCCAGTCAGGGATCGCCTCAGGCTTCGGTGCGAGCTTCGTGCCCTTGGGGACAATGCCGAGCTTGATCTGTCGTGCCAGAATCTCCTCACGCAGCTTGTCCCATCCCCGGTCGAACTTGCCCTTCCAGCGGTCAATCCACTCCTGCGGGACATGGTGCGGCGCATGAACTGCACCCGGAGCAAAGTATACGAAGAACGGCTTCTCTGGAGTAAGCGCCTTTTGGTACTTGACCCAGGCGACAGCCTGGTTGGTCATGTCGGTCATAAAATGATACTTCGGGTCGTCAGGCAACTCGACCTGATGCACGCCATCATAAATGAACGGTGCCCACTGATTGGTTTCGCCGCCTAGGAATCCGTAGAACTTGTCGAAACCCTGGTGCGTCGGCCAGCGATCGAAGGGTCCGGAGACACTGGCCTCCCAGGCCGCTGTCTCGTGCCACTTGCCGAAGGCAGCCGTGCTGTAGCCGTTGAGGCGCAGCATCTCGGCGACCGGAGCGACCTCATTGGGAATCTGACCGGTATTGCCGGGGAATGCCGTGCCTGTCTCTATGATGCCCCCCATATTGTTGACATGATGATTGCGCCCGCTTTTAATCGCCGAACGGGTCGGTGAGGAAACGGCAGTGGTGTGGAAGTTGTTGTATATTAATCCCTGACTGGCCAGGCGTTCAAACGTCGGGGTCGAGATCGGCCCGCCGTATGTGCTGGTACCTGCAAAGCCCAGGTCGTCGATGAGCACGATGATCACGTTCGGGGCGCTGGCTGGCGCTTTCACTTCGAACCGAGCAGGCGGCTTGGCGTTCCTGATATCAAGAACGGTGCTGGGCGGATACTTCGGTTCCTGGATCGGAAGCGTTGTGCGGTCCGGTCCCGTCTGTGCGACGGCCGTTGCAGCACAGACCGTGCCTAGGGCAAGGTTAAACATGCTCAATGAACTTTTTCTATTCACATTCTACCTCCTTTGATAATATTATCCCCTTTGTGCCGTATCAAGATACGGAAAAGCATGACCAGGATAAACACCGTAACTGCAGATAATATCGTTAAATAGTTCCCACCAATATATTTTTTCTATAATCCCAAAATCTGTAGTTCCTTTCTTTGTTCATCTCTTCTCTCCCATCTTTACCACCAGTTTACTACTCTCCTTCCTTCAGCCGTTGCATACCTTCGATGATCGGGTGCCACCCGAACACGAGCGATACCATAAAAACGTCCATCTGAAGGTCCCCGCGAGCGTTGTCGTTCACGGTCGACTTGTAGCTGACTGTGAGATTCAGGTTTTTGCTGATCTGATACCCTAACGTGAGTCCGACACCGAAGTCATCGCGTTTTTCTCCCGATACGCCGTTGATGGTCGCTTTGCCGCCGTAGTACCAGGAGGCGTCGAGCGATCCCCAGAAGTGCTCCGTTAAATCACGAGTCAAGTGCGCATCCAGCTGAAACATTGGATCGGTCTCCATCCTCTGCCCGACATAGTCGTCGTTGTCTCCGAATAACCACACAGCAGGAAGGAATTCCAAGGTCATGCGCTTGCCCGGCACCCACGGGCCGAGCTGCCAGATGATGGGCAAGCCCAGACGTCCATACCAGCGGTGCTGCCCGATATTCAGGGGCTGGTCGCTGTCGTAGTCGCCGATCGGAAACGCCAGGTCGGCGAGCAGGTCGATAGAAAACCCCGGCTCATAGCGCAGGACGTCGGGGATGCTTTTCTGCGCCGGTGGGCCGAGGAGATTGATGTTGAACTCCAGCATCGGGTCGCCAAACCCATTGGTTGATTGCTTGAACGTCTTGCCGGCCACCGTGACTTCACCCGATATTCTCCCCATAGGCAGGATGATTGCAGCCAATGCTGCGCGATCGAACAAAGGAAAGGTTTTTGCATAACCCACCATGGCCATTGTAGCGTCGAAGCTTGCTCCGGGCGTCACGGTATGAGCAGGATCGAACGGGTTCGTGTTGCCGCTTAACGACTCAACGATGAGCGGCACCGCATTCGCACCCGACAGAGTCTTCCAGTAGAAGCGTGCCGGAACCTGTGCCGGAGTCTGCGGCGGGCAAAGCGCACCCATGGCGAGCATCGCTGCGACAGCCAACCACAACCAAGCAACCGGTTTCATAGGACCTTTATCGTTTTTCATGAGATATCCTCCCTTTCTTGATTAATTCTCTGATCGGCAACGCTCAAGGCTTGGGATCAGCCACCATGTCCTTGGGCGGGATGAACTGCCGCTGGTAGATCAGCGGCGGATAGCCCGGGTCATCCGGGACACGCTTCGGAAGCACGTCGTCCAGAGTCTCGAACAAGGAGCGACTCGGCAGGATCACGTTGTTCTTCCGGACATAGTCATCCCATAGCGCGAGCAGCGCCTTTACCTTGTCGGGGCGCTCCGCGGCGAGATCCTTGCGCTCGGCGGGATCAGCCGCGAGATTGAACAGCTCCCAGTCGCCCTTGCCGAGCGGCTTGTATTGCCAGCGGAGCTTCCAGTCCCCCTGCCGCACCGCCCGGTTGCCGAAGATTTCCCATGCGAGATAGTCCTCCTCAGTCCGTGGCGACTCCGCCTGGCCTGTCAGCACCTGGTTCCAAGACTTGCCAATAAGCCCAGGGACTTCTCGACCCTCGTGGGTCTTTGGATAGTTGACGCCGGCAATATCGAGCAGAGTCGGCATGAGGTCGGCCACGTGCATGAGCCCCTGGTTGATGCTCCCTTTGGGCCGCTTGACGGCCGGTCCGCTGACAATGAGCGCGTTCCGGATTCCGCCTTCAGCCATCCAGCCCTTGTACTGGCTGAACGGCGTCATCGACACCTGCGCCCACATCGGGCCGTAGGCGGCGTACGAGCCCGGATCGCCCCACGCATTCGGATGGGTCTGCGACCAGTTGAACGCCGCGAAGAGGTAGTCACGCGTGCCCGGGTTGCCCGCGATCATCTTGAAGAGGTCGGTTCCCTCGGCGCCGTTGTCGCCGAACACGATAAAGATCGTGTTCTCGTACTCGCCGATCTTCTTGAGGTGGTCGATGAGCCGGCCGACGTGGAAATCCATGTTCTCCACCATCCCTGCGTAGAGCTCCATCTTCTTGCCGAGGATGGCCTGGGTCGCCGGAGCCAGTACGATCGGATCGGGAATGAACCACATCCGCTCGGAGAGCTGCGTCCCCGCGGGCAGGATGCCGAGATCTATCTGCCGCTTCAGCCGGGCCTGCCGCACCGCGTCCCAACCCTTGTCGTACTCACCGACATGGCGATTGCGCCATTCTCGCGGGAGGTGATACGGATCGTGCGGCGCCTGGTGGGCGACATAGGCGAAGAATGGCTTGCCGTCACCGCGGTTGGCGTCGATGAATCCGATCAGCTTGTCGGTATAGGTCTTCGTCGCATAGTAATCCTTGGGGAGCCGCGTCAGATAGCGCCCATCCTCGGTGAAGACCGACCGCGGGTTAGCGGCCGTGAAACTCAACATGTTCCAATAGCTGCCCGCCCCGTCAAGCAGCGAGAAGTCGCGCTCGAACCCGCGGGCGGCCGGAATCTGGTCAGGCTGTTTTCCCAGGTGCCACTTGCCCACCATGTAGGTGTGATACCCGGCATCCTTGAGCAACTGCGGCAGCGTGACCACATGCTTGTTGAGATGGCCTTCGTAGCCGTCCACACCCCACTGGTTGGGCGCCGCCCACTCGTCCATGTTGCCCAGGCCGTTCAGGTGCGTATCGACGCCCGTCAGCAGCACAGATCGCGTCGGCGAGCAGGTCGCGTGCGTGTAAAAGTTGGTGAAACGCACGCCCTCGCCGGCCAGCGAGTCGAGGTTCGGCGTCTTGATCTCGCTACCGAAGGCGCCTATGTCGGCAAATCCCAGGTCATCGCCGAGGATGATAACGATGTTCGGCCGACGGGATGCGTCTGCGGCAAAGGCGACGGCCGGTATGACGAGCACNNTGCAGAACGGTAAGGCTTCTTGAGCGAGTCAGATAATGAAATCGAGGGACTTGATCAATTTCATGTATGTGACTGAGTTCTCTCCTGTTCTGTTCCATTTTCTTTGCTCCTTTCTCTAAATGGGCCCATGCCCTACCTTGATATTTCTTTGAGAAGCATCTCGGCATTTTTGTACCCCGGATGCTTATCTACAATCGCCTTCAGGACTCTGATCGCCTCGGCCTTCTCCCCTTTCTGGTTCAGATAGAATGCGAGCGTATAGGAATATTTCGGCTCCTGCGGCCTGAGGTCAGACGCCCTCCTGCACCAGGCTACCGCCTCATTGATACGGTTTTTTGAGGTGATGACGCAAAGGTTATAGGCTGCCTGGGCCATCTGGGGATCATACTTCAGGGCAGCCTTGAGATATTTTTCTGCTTGCTTCGTATCTTTCTTTCCTGCCTTCAAAAGCCCCATATTAAAGTTCACTGCTGCATTATCCGGTGCCATTTTAAGCGCTTTCTGCAGGGATTTTTCTGCACTGTCATTCTCTCCCATCCTGGCATATGCAAGTGATAAATTAACCATTGCCATGACTGCCTGTGGCTCTATCTTGAGCGCTGACCCATATGAAGCGACGGCGTCCTTTAATTCTCCGCGGTTGAGACGATAATTGCCCATGTTGTAATGAGACATCCACTGGTCGGGCCTGGCCATGATGAAGGCAAGATATTCCGTCATTGCATTCTCTACCTTTCTCTTGGCCTCGCCCGTAAGTCT
>DDXG01000191.1 GCA_002347125.1 Phycisphaerales bacterium UBA2266 | reverse complement strand
TCCGTCAGGCGGTTGAGGGCGTCGTAGATGTAGTGGGTGGTTACACCGTTGGCCAGGGTCAGGTATTGCCGGTTGCCGACCGGGTCGTAGCCATCCAAACCGTCGGCATTGCCATAGAGATTCCGCTCGGGGACGGCCAGATTGTCGCTGTTTCGCCGCACGACGGCCGTGTCGGCCAGACGCCCCATCGCGTCGTAACCATATTGGATTTCGGTCCGTGGATCGATTTGCGAGCCCGTCCACGTGGCCCACCGCTGCCCTGTGACGGCATCATAATCATATCCGACCATCCCCTCCGGCGTCTGGACCCTTGTCACATTGCCCTCGGCATCGTATGTATAAGAAGTCCTGCCGCGGGCATCATCCACATGTAGGCGCCGGCCGAGGTTGTCGTACTCATATTGGACGAAATCGGCCACATCGGCGCCTGTGAGGTAGTTGGTGTTGATTCCGTCGCCTGGCGTGCTGTCTGCGTTGTAGTAGAACTTGATTTCGAGCTGACCCCGTCTGTCGTAGATGTACTCGGTGGTCTGCTCCTCGAAGTCGGTATGGGCGATGAGTCGGCCGAGCGAGTCATATTCGCTGGTCTCCAGGAAGCCGTCGCCCGGCCCGGGCACGCTGCGGGCCACTTGCCTGTGCATCTCGTCGTAGGCAAACAGGGTGGTTCGTCGGCTGCTGTACTCCACGGCGCTACTGACGGGATCCTGTGCGATGTTGTCCGCGATGGCCTGGAGATTGCCGTACTTGTCGTAGCCGTACTCATAGCGGGGCCGTTGCCAGTCCTGATCCACCTGCACTTTCGGCAGGACGACGGCCGTCAACCGCCCGGCGGCGTCGTACTCAAACTCGCGCATATCAACGCTGGAATCCAGTGAGCCCGTGGCGCCAGTTGTGGTCTGCCTGGACTGCGAGGTCTTCCGGCCGAAGAGGTCGTAGCCGACGTGAGTGTAGGTTACATCGTCCGCCAGACCATCGGCGTCGAGAGCGACGCGCGGATACTGGGTCCTGATAACGCGCCCCAGGGCGTCGTAGCCGAAGTGGGTCTCGTGCCCGGCGGCATCGGTCACGCTGGATCGCCGCGTGCCGTTGTACTCGGTTACGGTTTGGTGCGTGCCGGTGAGGTTGCCTGTGTCTTCTGCCCAATCGAAGGTGTCGAAGTCGATCATCTGGACCGTCAGGGGCCCGCTGAAGCCATTGTCGATGAGTCGGTTCTGACAGACCGGGTGGCTTGACGTACCGTAATCGAGGCTCTGGTGGCCCGGCGGGTCGATCACGGCCTTCTGGCGGCCGATCACATCGTACCTGTACGTCGTCGGTTGCTCGCTCACAATGCCCGGATCGGCCGCGTCTCTGGAAAGAGTAACCGTATGGATCGCCCGCCCGGCCGTATCATATACCGTGCGGGTATACGACAGTGGCGCCATGTGAGAATACGGGTAATAGGCGTTGGTGGAAGCGACGGGCAGATTGTTCCAGCTCTTCCATCCGATGTACGGATAGGCGGGGGCAGAACCGGCATCGGCGTGGGCATTGCGCACGGTAATGAAGCTGGGCAGCTTCTTACCGATTGGCTGAACGTTCGTCGGGTTCTCCACGATTGCCCCATCCACTACCGCGAAGTCTACAAGTTCCGTTGTAACCCTGGCCCATCGGCGGGTCTCGATCACCCGGCCTAACGGGTCGTAGACGTTTTCCGTGCCGTTGGCGTGCTCACTGGGCGCGTGCGGGTCGACCGTCACGAGCGTGCGGCCGTCCGCGTCGTAGAGGGTCTGGCTGACGGTCAATTGAGTGTGGCCCATCCCGTCGGCATCGGGTTCGTAGGTGCGGGTCTCCACGAGGTTGCCCACTTCATCGTAGTCGTACTGGGTCAGTATGCCGTTCTCGTCGATGGCGCTGTCGACCTTGCCGATGGCGTTGTAGCAGGTCCAGCTGAGCGTGACCGTCTCGGCCAAGCCGGTCGAATAGTCGTGCGTCTCGCGGCGCGTCTCGTATACCCGCCCCATATCATCGTAGAACGTCTTCGTTGAGACGGTGTAATCGACGCCGTCGCCATTATCCGGGTCATCCCAGTTGTAGAACGTCTCCACGACGTTGCCGTTGTCGTCGTAGACTGAGAAGTGAACGTACTGCGGCAGGTTTGGCTGACCATTCGTGGCGCGATAGTATGGCTCGCTGATGCTGTACGGCTGATCCGGTGAGTTGCTGGCCGTGTCATACTTGTAGGTCGTCAGTATGTCGTCAGGGCCGTCCGCGCCACCTGCCAAGTCAGCCCTCTTGACCACATCAAGGAGCAGATTCATCTGGTTATCGTATACATAATCCGTTCGCTGCATGACAGTGACACCGCCAGCCGTATCGTAAACGCCATTCGGCTTGTACAGGCCCGTGTGGAACTGATTCTGGTTCCCATTGTCGAAGATACCAGGCTTGCTGTGTTCTAGAACGACGGTTCCTGTGAGCAGACCGGTGTGCGGATCGTACTCGTTGTCCGTAATAAGCATGACGTAGCCGGTCTCGCCTGGCGCGCCGTGATCCAGCACGGGGACCTTTTGCCCCGTGGCCCACAGTCTGCCCCGGTCGTCGTAGCAGTTGAGCGTCACGTTAGCGAGGGGATCTGTGACCTTGATGGTCCTGCCGTAGTCATCGTACTCATATTCGGTGGTGCTTGCCACTGGGTCTCCCCCCTCAGGGTCGGGCACATACCGCGTCACGCTTGTGGGATTGTCGGGGAATGCAGAGTCCTCATCGTAGGTATACCGTGTTGTCCGGCCGGTTGAATCCGTCACGAGAACCACGTTGCCCCGTTCATTGTACCGGTACACCGTCGTATTGTCGGCGCGGTCTGTCACCGTCTCTGTTCTCCCGGCGATGTTGTGGTCGATGCTGATCGCATTGCCCCTGGCGTCGATCACCGTCGTCAAGCGTCCGGCGTCGTCGTAGACGTATCGGACGGGTTTGATGCCGCGCGGGTCGATGATGTCGGTTATGTAGTGGTCTTCCGGGGCGACCTGGAAGTGGCCTGCCTGGTCGTCTTGGTAAGCGTACTCCACCGTCTGGTAACGGTCGGCCGGGTCCTTAGCATACTTGGCCACGAGCCGGTGGACTTTGGAGAGGTTGCTCCAGTTGTCGTACTCATAGCGGACGGTCGGCAGATCGGCCGCATCCCTGAGGTCGTCGTTGTCTTCATTGGGCGCCCAGATGGCCCTGATGCGATTCGAGGTGTCGTACTCGATCCGCAGCCGCTTGGTTAGTTGGCCCGTAGCGTCCTTGTGATCGACGTAGCCCTCGGCCCTGCCGCCGATGCGCAAGTTGTTCTCATTGACATTCAATTCAATCCGCTCGCCCGAAGCAGTGATGATATGCGACAGATAGGGCTCGCCATAAGGTCTAGCCGGGGCCTGTGAGCCGTTGCCATAGAAATAGAAATCCCAGTCCTGGTTGGCGGAGCTGACCAGTTGTCTTCGCTTGATGTAGTATCTGGTCCCATCGCCGGTGGTCAGCCGATAACCTGCGAAATCGTGGAAGTCAGGCAGAGCAACGGCGCCTGTGACGCCCCACATCCCGCCCCAGAAGCCGGGGGCGCGCATGATCTCGCAGTCCACCTCGTCGCTTGCAGGATTCCACGTCTGCAGGGTCGCGTCGACACCAGGCGCTTCTTTGTAGATCGCGAGGTAGTCTTTCGGAGTGTATGGGTTGCCGGAATCGTTGAAAGGTTCAAACTCGAATGCAAATGTTGTCCGTCGGCCGTCCGGCAGGGTCAGCGTCACGTTGCGGTTGTAGTTGGAGGCGTACCTGACGGAAGTGTACCCGCCCCAATCGGAAGCCGACGACAAGGTCAGGCGGTCCTCGTTCAGCTCGATGTCCATATCGAAGATCGAGTAGGTCCAGCCGTAACCGAAATCGCCCCTGACGTTGCGGTTGAGGCTGTCATACGTCCGAACCACCCGTAGCGGAATGCCCGCCACCGGTACCACCAGGTCCTCCTGCGAAAATCGCACGTTGCCGATCTTCAGCGGTGTATCCAGGATGAAACCGACGTGGTCGTAGGAATAGAGATACCCGCCGCCTGATTGAGGTACTCGGACGGTCAGTAGCAGCTCATAGTTGCCGTTTGCGATGCCGGTCAGATCCAGTTCCAGTGCCTCGGCTTCGGTCAATTCGCCACTGATCCATGGATCGCCGGCGGTGCTCGATGGGGTCAGCGTCTTGACGAAGTAGTGCGAGAGTAGGCTCTGAGCGGCCGGGCTCTGAATATTCCAGTAGGCCGGGTCGTATTCTGCGATCTGTGCTCTGAACACGTCGATCCTGTGCTCGGACGCGACATTGGTGGCCGGATGGTAAGCTTTGGCCACGAAGTGGCAGAGTCCCTTTTCGATACGCGGCCGCAGGACCTGATCGGTAAGAACCTCGCGTCCTTCGGGAACGCGGACTGGCTCGATGATCTCAGCCACGGGAGGATAATTACTGCCGGCGGGATCCACCGTGGTGAAACTCAGCACTTCCACCCCGCTGAATGATCCGGCGGCGTCTTTCGCTCGAGCGGCAAGGGTGTACGTACCGGCCTGCCGCGAGTACGTGTAGAATGCGTGTTCAAGAGTCAGCGTCTTGGGATAGCCGGGCGATCCCGTAATGGTCTTCACAGGCGCCTTGCCGGCCAGAGCGGTATCCCAATCGCCGCTGGGAGCTTCATCGAGCAGGTACAATTCGATCGCGCTCAATCCCCAGCCGTCATCCTCCGCCTCCACGACGACCTCCACTTTGCCTGTTACAGGTGAATCTCCCGTGACGTCAGCGCCACCGATCTTGGCGGACATCAACGTGATTTCGGGCGGGATATCATCGTTCGCGCCGTAGGGGTTGATTGTGATGACCGCCGTGTCCGACTTCTGTTCGACATTGTTCTTCTTGACAGCCAGCTTGAGCGTATATGAGCCACTGACGGGGAACGATGCCTTCGTCTTGGGGATGCTCGGATCGTCGAAGCTCACGTTGTCGGGACCGCTGAGGCGCGTCCACTCGATGGTCCACTGGGCTGTGTCGTTCGGCAGTCTGAAGATGGACACGGAGGCATCGTCGAGATACACATTATCCTTCTGAGCAAACGGCCGGACCTTGTTTGCCCCCGCCTCCACGATCGGCTCGTGGCCATCGGGATAGACAATGATCGTCGTCTGACGGGACACGGAGTATGGTCCTTCCTCGCCGGGCGGATCGGTCTCGGTTACCGTCAGAGAAACCGTATGCACCCCCGCTTGACTGAACGTTATCACGGGACACATGGGATCGCCGGTCTGCGTCATGTTCGCGCTGGCTGGTCTAGTCCATTCATACGACAATGGATCCGTCCCCGGCCAACGGTCATCCAGGCACCACGTGCGGGCCGGGTCAAAATGGAACTCCACCGGCGTGCCACCCTCACCGAGCAGAATCGGTTCATAGGACCCGAGTTCGACGAGGGGAGGCAGATTGTGCGGCGTCTGGCGCTGCACCGTCACGAGGACAGTGTCTTGTGCCAGGACTTGGCGATCGGCATTAAGCGCATAGAGCGTCAGACGGTACTGAGGGTACGCCTCGTAGAACCTTACCTTGAAGGGTGCGCTGTTGCTTGACTGTGCTTCGGATGGAATGAAGTAGAACATGGGCTCGCCGTCTCCTCCCGCCCATTCGAAAGAGTGAATCTGCGATCCGGTATCGATGATCGTCGCCGGGACGACCTCGAGGTCGACGAATTCTTGGTAATCAGGGATGATTACTGTGACTTGGTCTGGGGCACAGTCGACGACCACATCAGCGTGGTTGAACGTCACGGACACCTTGGCAGACTTGACCATGGCGCCGTCGGCATCTGTCGCAATCAGGAGCAGTTTGTAGGTTGCGCCCGGCTGCACACCGTGGAATGTCGCCGTGGTCTCGGTAGCGCCCACGGACCCAAAGTCCACCATGTCTGGCGGACCGAACCACTGCAGTGTAAGATCGGTGCGCTCTGCCGGGTCGAACGTATAGGTGAGTGTTACATCCCGGTCTGGGCCGGTGTATGTGACAATCTTCTCGTCTGCGACAAGGGTTACGTCGGCTGCATGGTACTCGGTGCCGCCCGAGTTTGACCTGCGGACGTACACCATGCGGGTATCCATGCCGACGAGCTGTTGGCCGATGTAGGCGAAGCAGGCGATTTCATAGTCGCCGGGTACGGGGAAGCTCGCCAGGGTGGACAGGGCGCCGGGATCGCCGAAATATCCGCCCCAGCCGGGCGGCCCCTCCCACCGGATGGTGTCATAGTCGCCGCCGTGGACCTGCACGTCGCAACTGGCCTGTTCAGGCAGCCATATCGGCTTGCCTTCGGTCGTATCCGGCCGGGTGATCTTGACAGTCGGGTGGGGATAGACCGCCTCCACCCAGACCATGCCGGCCCCGAGGACGCCCCATGCATCGTGCCGGGCCTCGAGCCACAGTGGATATCGGCCCGGGCCCGGCAGCGTTACGGTCGTGGCGAGGCTGCTGCTGTTGGAGAAGACGACCCCGTCCGGGCCGCTCCACTTGAGCGAGTTGTATGCCGGCGGCTCGATACTGGCGAGCAAGTTCAGGCGGGCTTTGCCGTCCGACTGGACATAGGCCGTGTCATAGTCGCCGGGATTGACCTTCACCAATGCGTAGTTGACGACCACGGTCATCTCGTCGGAGCCCACCTCTTGACCGTATTCGTCAAAGGCATACAGAGTGAAGACGTAGACGCCGGGATGCGAGAAGTGGACAACGGGCTTGGGCGTTTCCTGGGACTGCGGCGGGTCGAAGGTCGCCTCGCCGAGGCCAAAAGCCGACATGGCCAGGCACATCCAACGGCAGCATGAGGCTCCCTCCACGGTCCCATCGAGGGTCAGGCAGTGGTTTGCGCCTCCGTCGCGCGAAAGGACGATCATCAGATCCGGTCCCGCATCGACGTGCGGCTTGACCGTGAGGGTGACCGTGTCCGAGCCCACCAGGGCGTCTGGGTCCGTGGAGCGGTCAAATGCGGTCAGTTTGAGCACGTAGACGCCGATCCGGCTGAACGTGACCGTCGGGTTCACCGCCTTGAGACTGCTCAAGGCGATGCCTGCGGGGTTCGGCGACTCGACGATCGACCAGGTCTGTCGAACGTATTGCCATTGGTCTTCCTGCAGGCCGCTTATATCCACCCGCGCATCGGCCAGGCAGTCTGCGGACTCCAGGATGGTGACAGTACGGTCCTTGCCGGCGAACACCGTGACGGGGGCGTACTCATCGGCCCCCATGTCGACTGCGCTGCCCATGAGCCGCGGCTGGCCGTCGATATCCGTCTGGTCGGAGTAGTAGCCCGGGAGTCCCGCATTGATGCACGGAGAATCGCCCTGTAAGTGATAGTCCCCCTGAGCCGTATCCTTGAACGACGGGTTACTGTTTATGTTCGAGTCGCCCAATGTGTCATAACTGCCGATGCAGCAATGCTCCACGTCCAAACTGGAGCCCTCGCGTTGTATATCCATGCTGCCAGGACCGTAGCTGCCCCACAGGATACAGTTCCGCACAACGACCTGAGCATTAGCGGAAGACATGGTGGCCCACTGGTTTCCCACGATGGTGCAGTTCGTGACCGTGGCGTTCGATAGCCCGGTGAAGCATATTCCGTTATCCCAGTGACCGCAGACGATGGTGTTACGAATGCCACGGGCCCCTGTATTTGAACAGTCCAGTCCATACTTCTGATTGCTCGATATGGTACAGCCGCTGACGTCAAGGTTGATACTGCCGGCAAGCTGGACGCCGACTCCGTCCGTGTTTTCGCGCGAGTTACCCCGGATTAGGCTGCCCAGAATCTTCGTCTGGCAGGTCAGGCCGGATGCCCCGCAGTAGATACCCGGCGAACCGTTGTCCTCGATAACGCAGTCGCGAATCTCCAATGAGGAGTTGTTGCACCAAATACCATGTCTGTAGTTGCTCAGAATCCTGCACCGCACGAGTGCGGCCGAGCCGACGCCGTTTGCATTTCCGCTGGAGCGAACGCCGTCATCGCCGTTGCACTCAATCAGGCAGTCGCTGATCTCGAAGCTCGACTGATCCGCACGCACTCCGCAACCCTGTATCTGAGGATGGCCGTCATCGTCGACCCATGTACTGCCGTAGTTTCCGATGACAAATCCCGAGAGCTTGAGGCCGCTGTAGCCCGTCAACTTGACGATGGCTTGCGTATCGCCGCTGCGGTTCGATTGAATCCAGGTATGGCGTACGGTCTGCCAGTCGGTTGGATCCACGCTGCGGATCGTCAGGCCTGCGGCCGTCGGGTTCTCCGGGGCCGTGCCGTCGAGGATGAGGTTCTCATAATACGTGCCGGGATAGACGACAATCTCATCGTTTTCCTGAGCATCATCAATAGCCAGTTGGATTCTGTGGTACCACTTATTGTGCCTAATGTTGTGGATTTTGCCCCTGAAAGTGCTGATGACAACCTGAGGGATGTTCTTATTGTCAACGCTGCGTGCATCGCCGCCAATTCCGAGGCGTCCGAAAGACCGCTGCCCCCACGAGTACACATTACCTTCGACATCCATCGCCAGACTGTGCAGAAAACCCGCGTTGATGGCCACGATGGGGATATCATCCCCGAGATGGTCCTCGGTGCTTGGATCGCCGTCGAGGTCGTCGGGCGAGCCATCCCCGTCTCGATCCGGCGCCACGACCTTGACCGGTGTTGGACGATCTGTGAACGTGCCATCGCCCAACTGGCCGGTTTCTTCGATGTACTCGACCTCGGCCACTATGCGCCCAAAGTAGCCGTTATGGTTCGATCCCCAGGTCAGAACATTTCCATTGCTGTTAAGAGCCATGCAATGGGCCTCCCCGGCGGAAATGGCCACGATGCCGCTGAGAGGGTCTCCACCGGGCGAACTCTTCACCTCGATGGGAGTCGCGCTCGTCAGGGTGCTTCCATCCCCCAAGAAGCCGACCAACACTCTGTTGTCCGAAAGATGGCCCCACGTGTAAACCCGGCCATCCGCGCTGAGCGCCATGCTGTGGTGAAACCCAGCGGCTATCGCGATGATATCCTCAAGATGACCCACACCGCCGACGCCCACGACCCGGTCTGGCGTCGTGATGTGCGTCAGAGCAGGGTCTCCCTGTCCCAACTGGCATGATCCGCCAATGATCCCATTACCCTGAAAACAATCGTTCCAAACCCCCAAAGTAGAGTGTATCTCATCGGGAGTCCGATTCAATCCCCACGTGTAGACCTGACCGTTCCTTTTCAGAGCCATGGAATGGAAGTTGCCTGCGGCAACTGCGACAATGTCAGTCAGGTTTCCATAGACCGCGCTCGGCAACGGCTCACCGTACACGCACCAGTAAGTCTGATAACCCGCCTCCCTTCCATAGCCGTGCTGCCCATTTCCGAGCTGGCCGAATGTATTCTGCCCCCATGTCCACACGTCTCCGTCGCTGTCCACAGCAAGAGCATGAGTGCCAACGCAGTAACCTGGGACCGCTTCTCCCCCCACCGATATAGTGACAATATCCATCAGTATGTCGCTCCCTGTCTTAGCCCGCTGTTCGCCTGCCAAGACCTGAACAGGAGATAACGACATATCCGGGGGGATGCCCCAACCACCCGCATCCTGACGGTGTCCCAGTTGACCCCAGTTGTCGGCGCCCCAAGACCATACTTGGCCAAATGAGTCCAGGGCCAGTGATAACGAGCCCCCGCCGTCAACCGCTTCAATGCTGCTCAAGGCCGCTGGGTACTCTTTGAAGTAGGGGAATTCCTCGGACCGATCCATCTGCTCACCACGAACAACCTGTACAGGCCAGTACTGGTTGTCCAGCGTCCCATCGCCCAATTCTCCACATTCTTCGTTTCTGCCCCAGGACCAGACGGTCTTATCCTCTGCGCGGACGAAAGAGGTGAACTCACCGCCGGCGAGGACCATTCCGGTGACTGTGACGGTCACCTCATCGTAGGCCGTGGCGGCGGGGATGGAGGCCGTCAGGCGCAGGGTGTATATGCCCGGCGCAGTGAACGTGGCGGTCGTGTCGGGATTGGTTCTCGAGTATGCGCCGAAGGCGACGTCGCCGGGCCCTTTGGTTCTTGTCCAACGGACATCTTCATTACTCAGAAGCTCCGACAGTGTTCCGCCCAGGGTCCCATATAGCGCGATGGAATTCGGCATCAGAACAGCGCCCTGTTCGACGTCGGAGGTGTCACCCAGGCTGGCGTCCACAGTCAGTGTGCCTCCGGCCGGCGGCGAAACCTTGATAGTGATAGTAGCTGGAAGCGATGTCAATTGCCCGTCGCTCGCCAGCAGTCGCAGCGTGTACGAACCGGCGTGCGTGACCGTGATGCCAATATCCTTCGTATTGTCCGCACTGAACGCAATTCCGCCCGGATAGCCCGAAACCAGCGACCACGTATAGTACAACTGATCCCAGGGCAGATGATCGTCCGTTACCTGTGGGCATATCGTAGTGACATACTGGGTCTGGCCCAACTCCAGTTGGTGATGGATATACGACGGCATTGAAATCACCGGCGGGGCATTGTCCCCGATGATGATTTGCAGGTCCCGATGCCCATACTTCTCCCCGTCAAAGGCCGTCAGCCTGATGGTGTAATTCCCCGCCTTCGTGAACGTTATATCCTGGTTCACGGTCTTGGAGTCGCCGAAGACGATTCCGTCCGGGTTGCCCGTCACCAATTCCCAGGTCACATCCGTCTGCGCAAACAGCAGACCGTCATCCCACACACGGGCATCGGACAGGTTGAACGTTACAGTCCCATCCTGCGAGAGGTTCTTGTTGATCGTATCTCCGACGAGCACGACGGGACCCGCATGTTCGCCCGGCCGGACGTGCACCGTGGTCGTATCCCGTGCCACGAAATTGTCGGCGGCGTCGTGCGCCTCCAGCGCGAAGGTATACTGCCCCGCCGTCGTGATCTGCACGGTGGTGCAGAGTTGCCCGGCGTCTGCAAAGACTGGGGGGGCCGCAGCCGGTGGCGTGGCCACGCTCCAGTGGGTGTGCTGGACGAGGCCGCGGGGATCGTAGAGGATTCTCCCGGTCAGCGGTATGTCCACGTAATGCGGCGCCAGGACGGGCAACGTGGCGGTGTCCTGACACTGGGCGTCCACCTCCACCGGCGGATACACGCGCACGGTCACCGTTGCCTCGTTTGAGAGGTCGTAGGCGTCGCGGGCCTTGTATGTGAAGGTATCCCGGCCCGTGAAGCCGGACGTAGGCGTATACTCCACGCTATCGCCGTGGTTCACCGCCATACCCCATGCGGGCGCTTGAACGATCTCGGCGACTCTGAGCAGGGATACATCCTCCGCATCGGTGTCCATGTCGTTGGCCAGCACATCGATCACGACGGCCGTCTCGGCGTTCGTTTCGGCTGAATCGTCCAGCGCGACCGGCGCATGATTCAATTCATAGACCCCCATGTCGATGACGCCGCCGATAATACGCCGTCGCCCGTCCAAATCGGCCGTGACCCACAGGCATGCGTCGTTGTCCGCTGCATCGATGCAGGGCGAGGGGCCGAGAGGCGCTGCGGCCGCGAGATGAGCGTCGCCTGTGGTCCAGGAATCATCGCCGAGGTCCGCCGGCGTGCCCCCGTCATTCCAGAACTCCGCGAGAAAGCACGGGTCGAGCCCGAAATTGCCGTTGCCGTCGGGCGTTTCCGATCTGCCCTGGATGCAGCAGTGAGACAGACTCGGTTCGGGCGCCGACGCCGACTTGTCGATCTGTGCGGATGGGCCGTTGGCCGCGTTGACTCGGTTGTCCCATACAATACAGTTGGCGACTTGGGGACCGTAGTTGCTGATGTAGAGGCCGCCGCCTTTGACGGTGGCCGTGTTGGCCGTCAATGTGCAGTTCGCCAGGGCGAAGAGGCTCGTGTTGTAGTATGCAATCCCGCCCCCGTAGGCCGCCGTGTTATGAAAGACAAGGCAACCGATGGCGGCCCCGGACACCCCGGAGAAGTGCATCCCCCCTCCCATGTGCGTGGCGATATTGCCGGCCACCGTGCAGTTGACGATATGCGGATGGCCGACGTTGAAGCAGACGCCGCCTCCGCTGTAGCCCGATGCAAGGATCCGATTGCCGGTTATCGTGCAGTTGCGCACATCCGGCGATGAGTTGTAGCTGTAGATGCCCCCGCCGGATAGGTTGGCCTCGTTGCCGGTGATGCTGCAGCCGGTTATGATCGGTCGGGCATTGCTGATATAGGCGGCGCCGCCGGTATTCGCACTGCGGTTGTTCCGGAGGATGCAGTTCACGATCAGCGGGCATTCCTGGGTGATATACAGGGCGCCGCCGTACAGACTGTCATTGTCTTCAAGCACGCAGTTGGAAATCACCGGCGACGCCCTGTTGATGAGGATACCCGCGCCCCGGTCATCGCCCCATACGCCGGCGCGGTTCGCATGGCCGGCCCTTATCGTGAACCCGTCCAGCACGCCGTCACCGGGCGTCGTATCACAACTGTCGCTTACCGGCACGTAGACGACGTTGTAACTGTTGTCCTCGCGATAGGGGTCGGTCTCGTCGTTCTGGTCGAGATCGCCGCTGAGGATCGTTGTGTTGTAATGGAAATCCCGTTCGCATCGTCGCTTCTCCCAGCCGGTGAAGCCACCGTATATGCCCACGTTGTCCTTCAACCAGAAGGAGTCTGTGCGGGCACCGGTGCCATTGGGATGGGCCGTGTCTTCGTCCGGCCGGTACACTCCGCTGCCGACCCATATCTCGTCATAGGAACGGGCGACCGCGATCGCCTCCTTCAAGTACCGATAACACGACGCCCACGACTTGCCGTCGCCGGGCGTGCCCATGACATCGTCGACGAACAACACGGGCGTGGTCTCGTAGGCGCCCATATCGACGCCACCGGGAAAGACGTTGTCGCGGTCGCCGTCGAGAAATCGCGGGTGGCCGAGGATGCAGGTCGTCACGGCCGATGGGACCGCACTGTTGTCCCCCCTGTCGATACAGCCATCCTCGGGGTCGTCCGGCCGCAGATACAGCCCGTCATCCAGAGTGGCGTGCAGACCGTCGGGCCCGGCCGGGTTGCCAATCTCCACGAAACGCGGATCCTGGTCCAGGTTGCCGCCGCTGTCCACGCCGACATCGGCATTCCAGGACTGGCCCCCACTACCCCCGCAGCCCTCGATGTTGCAGTGACTGACGCTGGGCTGACACTCGGGCGTGCTGTTTGAGACCTCCTTGTGGCTCAGCGGATCGCCGGCGGTGTTGGCCCAGAGAATGCAGTTGGCCAGGGTCGGGCTTGAGGGCGACGATCCGGCCGGCTGGTTCCTGAGACCGCCTCCGAGGGTGCTCGCCGTGTTCCCCACAATCGTGCAATTGGCTATTGCTGGCGATGAGCCATAGTTGTAGATGGCCCCTCCTGAACTCGAGGCCGCGTTATCCGTGAAGACACAATTGACCAATGTCGGACTGGAGGCGGAGCAGTACAGCCCGGCCCCGCTGGGCGCGGAATTGCCCACAATCACGCAAGCGAGGAGGGTGGGGGCGGCCCCGGCCGCGCAGTAGACGCCTCCACCGAAGACTGCATTGTTCCCGGTGATGACACACTTGGAGATCGTCGGTGAAACGTTACCTGAGCACTTGATGCCGCCACCGTGGCCGTTCGGCCCCGGACCCTGCCAACCTCCTCGAATCGTCAGGCCGCTAACCCTTGACCCGGGGCCCTCCGTGCCGTCAAACAAGAACCCGCGGTGAGAATCGCTCGTCCCGCCTTGTGAGTCGATAACGGTTGCGGCCACGATCGCCGGGTCATCCGGGTTCATGCTCTGCAGGGTGATTGCCTTGCCGTTGAAGTCCAGATCGCGGTTGCCTTCGCCCGTATAGACTCCGGGCGCAATGACGACCGGCCTGTTGAGCACATCCCCTGCGTCGGCGTAATCGATGCCCTGTTGAATCGTGCCGGCGACCCTGACCGTGACATTGGAGGCCAGGTAGGTCCAATTACCGTCGTAGTCGAACACCCGAAGCATCACCTGACACGAACTACCGGCGGCAACGACCTTCGTCACCTTGCCGTCAAAAGACCCGTCGCTGTGATCGGTCTCGGTCTCATGCCGGTCGCTCTGAAACTGCGCATCCCAGTCATAGGCGCCGGTGTAGAACCCAAAATCCCACTCAAATCGGACAATGCCGTTGAGGCCGTGTGTACCCCCGTCAGGGTCGTACGACCCGCCAGCGTCAAAAGTCACGATAATGGTGTCTTGAGTAACTCCGACCTGCATGTCGCTGGTCAATTCCGCGTGCGGCGGACTGCCACACGCAAGACACATGTTGACGCAGAACCATGGTAGAGATATGACGCCGACGATAATCGCGTATCGAGTCTTCATCGAGGATCTCCCTATTGGGTGGTGATGTAGCGGCTCAGCCGCAGCGTGGCGCTTTTGACGGCAAGGCTGTCCGGGTAGTCCCGCAGCACTCGTTCGGACGCCGTTCGGATACACGCCCCGGCCTCCTCACGCGATATCCGGCCCTGGGCCAGCAGGCTCTCGCTGATGAACGCCACCTTGTTCAGGGCGTCCGCCGCATAGGTGAAGTCCGGCCACTGGTCGGCGGTCCGCTGGTATCTGACGACCGCGTCCGTGAGCCGGCCGAGCCGTTCGCAACAGACCGCCGAGATGTAACAGGCTTCGGCGGTCGTGTACGGTGTCTCCGGCAACCCGCTGAGGATGTGGTCGCACACGGCGATAGCCTTGTTGAAGTGTTCGGCGGCGTCCGAACGGTCGCTGACCCGCTGGGCCGCCAGCGCCTGCTGGAAATAGCCGTCGGCAATGACGGCGACGGCCTTGGGCAGAATGGCGCGATTGGCCAGTATCACCGGCAACTGATCCTGAATCGCCTGGGCCCCCTTGTCATCCCCCGCCCGTAGATGGATACAAGCGATATTGGCCAGCGCCAGGGCCGCCATATCATGGGCCGGGTGATTGCGGATGATGTACTCGTAGAGCAGGCGGGAATCGGCGTCCAGCACTGTCTTGCGCGCGATCTGGTAGAGCACCATCGGAAGGCTGGGGTCCATCTTGAAGTCTGTTAGCAGAATATTGACGGCCGAATCTCGGCCTGTCTTATCGAAAAGAGCGATGCCGGCCAGCGCGATGCCTCGGTAGGACCAGATAGCCTGCGGACTGTCGGGGTGATGGTCAACAACATACTCGTGCAGTGCCCGTGATTCCGGATACTCCTCGCGCCCACGGTAGACCTCGGCAATATGCGAGACCACCTCCGGCATATACCTGGTGGCCGAGAATCGCCCCAGCAAGCGGTCCATCTCCGCCTCGGCCTCGTCCAGTTCGCCCAGTTCTATGTGGGCCAGAACGATCCCCCGCTGCGAGAATACGGCCCGGTCCGCATCCGGCCACCGCTTCACAACCAGCCTGTACAGGGACAGCGCGGCGGCCGGGTCGCCCGTCGTTCGATAGGCCCAGGCCAATTGGCCCACCGCCTCGGCCGTCCGCATGTCCTGCCCGTGTTTCTCAACCAGCCTGGCAAGACCCTCGGCCACCGCCGCCTCGTTCTTCATGTACACGTTGGACAGCGCCACACCGAATTGCAGCCAGAGCGCCGAATCACCCGACGAGCCGCTGTCCAGGGCATTCTGAAAGACTTGCCGAACGCTCTGTCCTTGGCCTTTTTTGAAGGCGGCCTCGGCAATCTCATGCACCGCATGGGCCAGTCGCTCATGGGTGGCATATTCACTCATCATCGCTCCCAGACCGGCGCCCGCCTCTGCCAGTTTGTCTTGGACGATGTCCAGAGCCACGAGCTTCCTTTGGGCCGTAAAGGCCTCCTCACTGCCCGGCTGCTCAGCAATCACCGAGCGGTACAGCGTCTCGGCATGCTGGAATTCAAGGGCCCTGGCGTGGGCGTCGGCCTGGGCCAGCAGGGTCTTTACATCCGTTTGGCCAAGACTGCACCGACAGGTCGGCGCGAGGAACACAATAGATGACAGCAATAGGAATCGCCATGGCATGATTGTCGTCTCCATATCTCAATGTACATACCACCCGCGCAACGGTCCGGCGTTCCGAACGGCCGGAACGCACGGCTACCGTCCACCACACAATGAGAACTCCCACAGCCGCCCCCTCTGCGAAGGTCTCAATCACTCCAGGTGCCATGGAGCCTGACGGTCGTACAGCCGTGATTGCGTCAAGAGACGCAAGGCGTACACGGCTATAGCCGTATTCTCCATGTGTTGACACTTCTACAATAGAAGACGTCTCACAAGTGACGAGTATTGACACTCCATTCAGAGGATTCTTCGACTTCGTTGAGTATTTGCTCTGACAGGATGGCCTTACAAGGAAGGTGCCTCTCTATACCCATCAGCCGGGCCTCCGATAAGACGTCGGAAGTCCGCCAAGTCGCTCCCGGCATCGCAATGGCGGTAACTTCATATCTTGAAGAACACCCCGTGGCGATGGAGTAGACGCAGGAGGAGCAGTTTACCCATCAGGGCGCCCAGCGGCAGGACAACGGGCGTCAGCAGGCCTGCATACATGGCCACGCCCCCCAGGAAGAACTCCGCCATGCCGTCGAAATCCACAAATCCGTCCAGGAAATAGATCGTGATGGCATTCATTCCTATGACCACAAAGAACAGCGACCCGCGGCGGCACCCTCTTACATCGATGACCCAGTAGAACAGGGCCAACAAGAGCAGACTCCAGCCGCCGGCAAATAGCACATAGGAGCTTGTCCAAAGAATCTTGATGATGGGAAAGAACCATCCCCAGACATATCCCGCGATCAAAGAGGCCAAACCGGCGGCGGCAAGGCCCATGGCTTTGCGAGGACCGGGCCGATTGGACCGCAGCCAGTGTCCGGCCAGCGCACCCAGCAGGGCCGTGCAGACCGCCGGGAAAGTCGAGATGACGCCCTCGTTGTCGCCGTAGCCGTAGTACAACTGTCCTGGAATCAGATGCTGGTCGATGTATGAAGACAGGCAGCCTTCAGGTGTCAGATCACCGCTCCCATGGCCGGGGACGGGCACCAGCATCGTGACGGCCCAGTAGAGCAGCAGGACGGCCGCCACCACAGCGGCCTGAGTCCGCCATTTTGTGTGAATGACCAGTACGCCGGCGAAGAAGTAGCACAACCCAATCCGTTGCAGCACCCCAGGCCACCGCATCTGCGGCCAGTCAAAACGCAGCAGACCGTTCAGAATCAGGCCCAGCAGAATGAGCCCGAGGGTTCGTTTGAGCACATGCAGATGGACCCTGGCAAGACTTTGCCCGCCCTCCAGACGGCGCGAGATGGAGAAAGGCAACACCGCTCCAACAATGAAGATAAACAGAGGAAATATCAGGTCCTCGAAGCGAAAGCCCTCCCACTCCACGTGCTCCAACTGGAGTTCAACGGCCCGTGCGATGGGATGATCCCACATCCGCGGCAGCGTACTCAAGACGGTTCCGCCGCCGATGATCCAGAACATATCGAAGCCCCGCAGGGCGTCGATAGACAACACGCGACTGCGACCCAGGTTTTGCGGCTCATGCTCCATGGTCCACCCCTTTCGTTGCAGATCCAGTCTTGGCGGTGGCGATGAAACAGCGCGGGTTCGGGGGGGCACGCAGGGAGCCTGATGTTCTGCCATGAGCGCGGGCGTGCGTTGCGGAAAGCACATGCGTAAAGAGGAGAAGCTGATATGTGGCCATGTCGTTCCCCCGTCAGGGGTCGTGCGGGCCATATCTGCGCCGGCCGACCGGTGGAGCATATCTCAGGGTTTATCCGCAACCCGCCTCGTGATGATGGCGGCCAGTTCGGTTCTGGCGGCTTCGTAGGCGGTCGGGTCTTTGTCCCACTGGAACCATGATTCGGTGAGGCGTTGGACGATTCTCCGGGCGTCGACGGATTTGCCGAGGCGATCGAGGATGGCCAGGTATTCGTAGTCCTCGATGGCGTCTCGAAGGGCCTTGAGGCGTATGGTGGGTACGATACCGTCGTATCCGGCGTCACGGGCGGGATAGACAAGGGATCCTTCGCCATTGTAGAGGATGTCTTTACGGCCCTGCTGCAATGCGCCGCGGCCGATGTAGACAGGCGGCTGTATCCAGGGATCGTCCGTCTGGCTCCAGTAGGACATGCCACCCCAGTAGAGCAGACCCTTCATGCCGTCGCGCCATGCCATCCAGGCCGGAACACGGTAGTTGAGCAATGGGTAGTCGATATGCCACCAGGGGGTGGGTTCGCCCTGGCACAAAGCGGTGTAGGTCCAGAGGGTTTCGCCAACGGCCTGTCGCTGCACTGCGCTATCCTGGCGGTGCAGAGAGAACAGGGGGCACCAGATGTCTACGGCGCCATAGAGGTCGCCCCAGGCGCTGTCGGCGCCGCCTTTGCCGGGTTCGGTCCAGGTTTGCTCGACGACAAGGACTTTTGCGGCCGACCGGGCCTGTCGGACGGCCCGGCCCCATTTCTGGACGTAGCGATAGTCCTCTTCAGTATTGGGTTCGTCTTTGAGGTAGATATAGAAGACGACACCGGGCCGATCCAGCAACTCAGCGGCGCGGTCGAACGCAGCCAGCCATGCACGGAGGGTGTCGCGCTCGGCGTCGGGGTCCTTGACCGCGCGCGAGGGATGGGGGATTTGGACGGCGTTGACGTGGTAGTGGTCCACGAACTCGCGCAACGCTTGGACCTGTGGGGAAGGAATCTGGAACGACCCGTTGTCCTGGCGGATCGGGCGAACACACTCGGAGGGGGGTGTGGCGTTGATGCGATGGTCGCTCAGGAGTTGTGCACACTGGGCGTCAACGGCCTGCCAATCGGCCGGTTCGGCCTGCTTGCCGTCGGCGGCCTGTCGGCGATAATAATCGCGCATCCGCTCGGCGGGCGAGCCGAAAGCGGTGATCAGAGTGGGCGTCGGGGGCAGAGTGAAACCCCATACGGTCAGCGTGACGGGAATGTCAACGGTTCGGCCGGCCCCGCAGGTGACGTGATAGAGGCCCTGGTAATCACCGGGCGCCGCTTCGGGGGGAACGTAGAGGTCCACCCAGAAGCCGTGTGTTTCATCGGCGGGCAGGTCGAACGGCACGGCGACGAAGCGGGTGGACTCGATCTTACGGGCGGTTGCCGGGTGCTCGAAGGGAATCAGCGGGTCCGGATACCAGTCGGGCTCCCAAGGGGTATTGCGATAGGTGCCGGTTTCGAGGCGGAGTTGATGCTGGCGGTGGCAACGGGCCTCCGACGGTGGCAGGATCGCCCCCGCGGGTCCCCGCAACCCACCGGGTCTGAGGCCGACGGCCTGGACGGGTTCGTCGGCGCGGATGAGGATCTGAAAACTGACCCATTCGTTGCGGGCCGCGCACAGTTTGACCGCAAGATCCGCGGCGGGCCGGTCGCTGCGCAGGACGTGCTGAGTGTGTGTGAGGGTCCATGCGCGCCAATCGGCGCGGACGCAGAGGCATAGGGTCAGAGACAGGAGAATAACGTGGAGAGAGGCGGACTTGGCTTTCATGGGCTTGTCCTTTCCGACGTTGCCGACCGGTGCGTATCCGTTCCGAAATAACAAGTTGATATATCTTACGGAATCGCCGCACGATTGTCTACGGTGTCGCGACGGCCTCGGCAAGTCATGGCGGCGGCCGCCTTGACTCTGAGGTGAGGCGGCCCATGCCCGACACTCTCAGCATAGTATCGGGAACATGCTGACTTGGCGAATCCCTCCCCTTGGGGCTATAATCATCTCTTTGACAGGCGTCTGGGCGATCGACGTGTGCGGCGCACATCGCCTGTTGTGAACAGATACGGCCGGATGGAAGGATGTCTGGATGAAGCCAACTCTGTTGATCCTGGCGGCGGGTTTGGGAACGCGCTACGGCGGACTCAAGCAGATGGACCCCGTCGGTCCGAATGGGGAACTGCTGATAGACTACTCGATTTATGATGCGCTGGCGGCGGGATTCGGGAAGCTCGTGTTTGTGATTCGGCACTGTTTTGAGGACGCCTTCAGAGAGGAATTCGAGGGGGGCTTCGGCAACCGGGCGGAGATGGCCTACGCCTACCAGGAGATGGAGGCATGTACGGGGGGTTTTGCGGGGCCGCCCGGCAGGGACAAGCCGTGGGGTACGGCCCATGCGGTACTTGTTGCGAAGGATGTGATTGACCGGCCGTTTGCGGTGATCAACGCGGACGACTACTATGGGGCGAGGTCGTTTGCGGCGATGGCGGGGTTTCTTCGCGGGCCGGAGGTCTCGCCGGCGCGATATGCGATGGTGGGGTTTCGACTGGGCAACACACTGAGCGAGTACGGCGCCGTCTCGCGGGGGGTCTGCCACTGCCGGGCCGACAGGCTGCTGACGGAGGTCGTGGAGCGCCAGGCCATCGAGAAACGCGGCAGCGGGGTCTGCCACGTTGACCACGGCGGCGTTGAACACGCCTTGACGGGAGACGAACTGGTGTCGATGAATCTGTGGGGCTTTCACCCGTCTATCTTCGGGTATCTGGCCGAACAATTCGGGCGGTTCCTCAAGGAGCGGGGCAGCGAGAGAGGTTCTGAGCTGTTCTTGCCGACGGCCGTGGACCGTTTGATTAAGAGCGGGTCGGCGACGGTCCGCGTACTGGCCACGGATGACATGTGGTTTGGGGTGACGTACAAGGCCGATGCGGAGGTGGCGCGGCGGCGTATTTCGAGGCTCATCGAAGAGGGACGGTATCCACGGAGGCTGTGGGCTTGATGACGGCGCACAGGGTCGAGACGATCGCGGCGAGGTTCCGGCTGGCCGGACCTGTGACCTGTTTCCAACCATTGGGCAGTGGGCATATCAATGATACCTTCGGCGTGAGCTGCCGGGCCGGCGATGAGACGGTCGGGTACGTGTTGCAGCGGATCAACCGATGGGTCTTTGTGGACCCGCAGGCCATGATGGAGAACATCCGGCGTGTGACACATCATATCTGGCGCAAGTGCCGGCAGGAGGATGAGGCATTGGCGCGGCGACAGCTTGTCGTCATCGAGACACACGAGGGTGCGGCCTGCCACCGCGATGAGACAGGTGATTACTGGCGGGTGTACAATCGCATTGAGCAGGCGGCCACGCACGATACATGCGCCTCCCCGGCCATGGCCTGGGAGGCGGCTCGGATGTTCGGGTGGTTCGGACGGATGCTGGCGGACCTTCCGGAGCCCCCGCTGCATGAGACAATCCCGGGCTTCCATGCGACGGCGGCGCGATTCCAAAGGCTGCTTGATGTGCTGGGNNAACGAGTCCATCTGCCACGTGGTGTCGGACCTTATATCCAATGGCGACATTCCCGTTCGCGCGACCCACAACGACACGAAGATCAACAATGTGATGCTGGATGCGGTGTCGGGGCGGGGCGTGTGTGTGATCGACCTCGATACGGTCATGGAGGGTAGTTCACTGTACGATTTCGGCGATCTGGTGCGAACGGCGGCCAACCCGGCGGCGGAGGATGAACAGGATTTGTCAAGGGTGACGATGCGGATACCGGTGTATGAGATGCTGGCGCGGGGATTCGTGGAGGGTGCGGCCGGGTTGTTGAATCGGACGGAGGTGGCCTATCTGGCGTTTGCCTGCAAGCTGATTGCCTTCGAGCAGATGATGCGGTTTCTGTGTGACTGGCTCGCCGGCGACAGGTATTATAAGGTGCACCGCGAAGGCCAGAATCTGGACCGGTGTCGAACGCAGATGCGGCTGGTCCGGTCGATTGTCGAGCAGGAAGAGGCGATGAATAATGTGGCGCAGCGGGTCTTCGATGAAGGGGGCTGAAGATAGACCTCAGACCTCAGGGTACTGAAGCCTGTAGTCTGTGATACGGATGATCAATGGAGGCTGTTATGGAATTGACCGGCAGATGGAAAAACAGGATGGCGGTCTGCGTCGCAGTGTTGCTTGTCGCCGGAGTAACACGAGGGGCGGTCAAGGCGTGGGAAGGGACGGTGACGATACCGACTTACGGATGGGCCGACGACGTCAATCCCAAGCTGTGGGCGCTTGAGAATCAGGCGAAGTTCTCGATTACGGTCAAGGGGGCGATCGTCTACCCGTACACGATGCAGGACCATCTGTCGAGGACGAAGGAGGACCGCACCTACAGAGCTTTGTTTCTGGAGAACGAGTACCTGAAGGTCACGTGCCTGCCGGAATTGGGAGGACGTCTGCACTCGGTGTTCGACAAGACGCAAGGCAAGGAGATGTTCCACCTCAACGACGTGATCAAGCCGAGTATGATCGCCATGCGCGGAGCGTGGATCAGCGGCGGGGTGGAATGGAACGCCGGTCCGCAGGGCCATACGGTGACGATTCTGTCGCCGGTGAACGCCGTGGCGGGGCGAAACGAGGACGGATCCGGTTATATCGAGGTCGGCACGCTGGAGAAGAGTCTGCGGGTGCGGTGGACCGTGCGGGTGACGCTACGGCCGGGGCGGGCATACTTGGATGAGCAGATTCGGATATTCAATCCGACGGATGCGGTGAGCCCGTATTATTTCTGGAATTGCACGGCGTTTCCCAATCGGCCGGGAACGCGGTTCATCTACCCGATGACGCTGGGGACCGACCACAACGCGCGGGAGTTCTTCAACTGGCCCATTCATGAGGGCAAGGACCTGTCGTGGCTGAAGAACTATGAGACGTATGCCTCGGTGTTCGCGGTGGATTGCACCTATGACTTCTTCGGGGCATACGATGTGGATGCGGACCGGGGAATTGTGCAGGTGGCGGACCACCGGGTCCTCGGCGGCAAGAAGGCCTGGACGTGGGGGACGTGGGACTTCGGGATAGTCAGCCAGAAGAACCTGGCCGATGACGGCAGTCAGTATATCGAGGTGCAGAGCGGACCGCTGCCGACGCAGTCGGACTACGGGATGCTCCTGCCGAGGCAGGAGGTGGCGTGGCGGGAGTGGTGGTATCCGGCCCACGGGCTGGGCGATGGGTTCGAGTACGCCACGAAGGATGCGGCCGTACAGACCGCCCGCCGGGACGGGCAACTGGAGTTGCGGATACTGGCCACGTCGGCTCACCGGCGGGCCGAGTGTGTCCTGTCGAGGGAGGGCCGCGAGTTGTTGCGAACGCGCGTGGACCTGTCGCCGGCGGATGCTCGGTCGGTGGTGCTGACCGGCGCCCCGGATGGTCCGGTCGATGTGGCGATTCGCACGGCCGGCGGTTGGGTACTGGCGGCCTTTACCACCCCCCTGCCCATCCCCAAGACGCCCGCGCCGCAACGGACGGACAAACCGGACGAGGAGATGGGCGCGGAAGAGCTGTATCTCAAGGGCCGTGGGCAGGACCTCGCAATGGATCGTCCCGGGGCACGGCGCTACTATGAGAAGGCGCTGGTGGCGGATTCACAGTATTCACCGGCGTTGCGGTCGCTGGCGGTGCTGGATCTCGAAGCGGGGCTCTATGAGAAGGCCGTCGAGAGGCTCAGGAAGGCTCTGGAGCGGGAACCGGCGGACGGACTGGCCTGGTATTTCCTCGGTGTTAGCCAGTTGAAGCTGGGGCATGCCGATGAGGCCCTCAACTCGGCGTACCGGGCGATTCGCTGTCCTGATTCGGCGTCATTGGGGCATGACCTGGCGGGGCGGGCTTACATGCGGATGGGCGAGTATGCGAATGCGGTCGAGGCCTTTGAAACAGCCGTGCGGTTGAATCCGCAAGACGCCCAGGCGCACGACCATCGGCTGATCGCCATGTACGCCTGCGGGAATCGCAAGGCCGCGGTTCGGCAGGCCCGGGCAAGGAGCGAGCAGAACCCTACGGAGCTGGTCCCGAGGGCGATCCTGGCCCTTGGAGGGGCCGTACCGATGCATCGGTTTGTGCGGGAGGTGAGGGATTACTTGGGGGAGGATGACTTCGAGATGATCGAGTTGGCGCTGGGGTTCTCGGAGGCGGGGTTCAACGAGGAGGCGAGGGTGTTCCTCGGGGCGGTCTGCGGGGAGCGGGGCAACCCGCTGGTGATGTACTGTCTTGCGTATTTCAGCGGGTCGGCGGTAAATGAGGCGGCGCGGATGTGGCGGGATTTCATCTTCCCGTCACGGCCGGAGATGGTGCCGGTGCTGGCGTACGCCCTCGAACGCAATCCGGCCGATGCGCATGGGCACCTGCATATCGGCAATCTATACGGCCATCTTGGACGGCTGGAAGAGGCGGCCGCACACTGGCGCAGGGCTGCTGAGCTGAATCCGTCGCTGAGCATTGCGCTTCGCAATCTCGGGCTTTATGCGTGGACGGTGGAGAAGGATCTGGGCAAGGCTGAGGGCCTCTATCGCAAGGCCATTGCGGCCCGGCCGACCGACCAGACCCTGTACCGCGACCTGGCGGATATTCTGCTGGCCGCCGGCAATCGACCGGCCGCCATAGAGGCCCTGGAAGCAACGCCGACCGAGACGATGAGGCGCGCGGACGTGATCATCATGCTGGCGCAGGGCTATCTGGACGAGAAACGGCACGAGGACGCCATTGGACTGCTGGAATCGACGCCGTATTTCGTGAATTGGGAGGGTCAGAGCATCACGTGGGATATATTCAACAGGGCGCATATCGGGCGAGGACGCGAGCACCTGGCGGCCTGGCGGCCGGAGCAGGCGCTGCGCCATTTTGAGACGGCCTTGACATACCCGGAGAATATCGGTGTGGGGCGCTCCAACAAACCTCGTGAGGCCCCGGCTCAATACTGGAGAGGCAAGGCCCTGGAGAAGCTCGGCCGCACGGCCGAGGCGCGCGCGGCATGGGAACAGGGCGCTGCCGGCCCCGCGGGCGGCCAGGAGCAGGACACGCATCGAGAACTCTGTAAGTCGGCCCTTTCCGAGGTTCAATAGAGGCTCACGGCCGGGCGCATTTGTGCGAGGACTGATATGAATTGGGATGCGATGGTAGTTGACACTCGGTTCTCCGGTCTGGACTGGGTGATTGTCGTGGGTTACGTACTTGCCGTTGTCGGCATTGGCATCTACATCAGGCGGTACGCGACGAATGTAGCGGCCTTCCTGGTGGCCGGGCGGGGGCTCAAGACCTTCCTGGCGGTCGCCACGATGATCGGTACCGAACTGGGGCTGGTCACGGTGATGTACTCGGCCCAGAAGGGCTTCTCCGGAGGATTCGCGGCCTTTCATATCGCCCTGGCCGCGGCCATCGTGACCCTGATGGTGGGGGTAACGGGGTTCATCGTGGTGCCGTTGCGACGTCTGAACGTCATGACCATTCCAGAGTTCTATGAACAGCGATTCGGCCGCGGGGTGCGGATTCTCGGCGGGCTTATCCTGGCGATGTCGGGCATTCTCAACATGGGGATGTTCCTCAAGGCCGGATCGTTGTTTGTGATGGGCATCACCGGGCTGACGCAGAGCAGCCATCTGAATATCATCATGACGGTGCTGCTGGTGCTGGTGCTGGTGTATACGACACTGGGCGGCATGGTGTCCGTCGTGGTGCTGGACTACATCCAGTTCGTTATTCTGACATTCGGATTGCTGGCGGCGAGTGTACTGTCGATCCAGCGGCTCGGATGGCATAACATCGTCGATACCATCACGCAACTGAAGGGGCGAGCGGGTTTCGACCCCTTCGATAGCGAGGGGTTCGGCGTTTCGTATGTGGTGTGGATGTTCTTCCTGGGGCTGGTCAGTTGCGCCGTCTGGCAGACGGCCGTGATTCGCGCATGCTCGGCCGACAGCACGCGGACGGTCAAGAAGTTGTATATGTGGTCGTCCATCGGGTTCCTGATGCGGTTTCTGCTGCCGTACTTCCTTGGGATCAGCGCGTTCGTGTATGTTGCCCAACACCCGGACCTCAAGGCGTTGTTCCTGCCGGAAGCCGGCAAGGCCGATTCGCAGGTGACGCTGCTGGCGATGCCGGTCTTCCTGGGGCAGATTCTCCCGGTCGGGTTGATCGGGATCATCTGCGCGGGCATGCTGGCGGCGTTCATGTCTACGCACGACAGCTACCTGCTGTGCTGGAGTGCCGTGCTGACCCAGGATGTCGTGGCGCCGTGTTTCAAGCGGGAGTTGTCGTCGCGGGCCAGGATGCTGCTGACGCGGGTCTTCATTCTGTGTATCGGCGCGTATGTTCTCATATGGGGCCTATGGTATCCGCTGGGGCAGGACCTGTGGGACTATATGGCGATTTCCGGGGCCATCTATTTCACGGGGGCGTTCGCGCTGCTGGCGTGCGGCCTCTACTGGCGGCGGGCCAGCCGGGCAGGCGCGTATGGGGCTCTGGTATGCGGGTTTCTGGCGGTCCTGGGCCTGACGCCGGTGCAGAACCGGTTGGGGTTCGTACTGAATCCGCTGAAGCTGTGGCTTGGCTTCACGAAGGATATTCCGTCTGAATCGGTCACAGAGAAGATGGTTCTTGTGGCGCGGGATGTGCCCGCGGAGGCGGTTGCCGGGCAGACCGTGCTCGTGTATGACACTATCGGAAGCGAGATTGTGGGGCTGACCGTTATTGTGCTGGCGGCGCTGGCGATGGTAGTCGGCTCGCTGGTGTTTCCGGACAGGCGGGCGGCAAACTGGAAGGAGTCGTAGGCTATGGAGTTCTGGATCAGGTTCTGGACGGTGTTCTTCTTTGGCAGTCTCGTGCTCTTCGGCGGACTGGCCGTAGTGACGGTGATTGGGGGGTTCTTCAACATCCGCTCACTGTTCAAGAGCCTTAGGCAGTCCGGGAGTGCCGACCAGCCCTTGCCCTCGGCAAAGGCGGCCTCCCCGGCGGTGCCAACGACGAAGGTCCCTGAATGATAGACGAGATGGCGGGTCTATAGATTCTCCACGATGTGGACCATGGCCTGGTAATTGCGGAGCGTCCGGGGGGGGATGGTTCGACCGAAGGGGCTTGCGGTAGGCATCAGGACAAAGCCACGGCCCTCGCCGGCGGTCCCATCGGCGACAGTCCGGCGGACCAATGACTCGAAGGCGGGCGGTTCGAGGGTCTCGATGTCGGCCGCTTCGATGTTGCCGAACAGGACGACGTCCTTTCCGTACCGGCGGCGGACAAACGCAAGCTCGGCATCCCCGTGCGGGGGTGGTTCTATGGGGTCAATCGCGTCGGCACCCATTTCGATGATGCAATCGAGCACATTGCGAATGCGGCCGTGCACGTGGACCCTGGCGAAGCCTCCGGAGTTCTTGATGGTCCGGACCATGGGCCCGGTGTAACGACCGACGTACTGGTCGAAGAGCTGCGGGGGGAGGTAGGGTTCGGTGGCGAATTCGGGGCCGTAGATTCGCCAGAGACGGCCGGGCAGCTCCTCGGCGACGGTGGCCGTCCGCCAGTGGATGTGGCGGGCGAGTTTCTCAAGCAGCCGGTGGAACAGCGGTTGTTCGGTCAGGGCCACGACGGTGTAGTCCTCCATGCTGAACAAAGTGGCCGCCATGCACAAGGGGTCCTCCGCATCGACCATGACCAGCCCCCGGTCTCCGACCTTCGCCTCCTCGTCGATGAGCGCAGCGGTATGCACTATCTCGGCAAAGGCCTCGTCAGGCAGTTGCAGATACGCCATCAGGTCCTCCTTCGATTTGAGCAAATGCTCCGACGTCCATACGGTATCGACATCGGGCGTCCTGAGGGTGGTGGAGGTCATTGTGCGGCCGGCGATGGTGAGAGTGGTGCGGGCAATCCGGCAGCCGCCCTCCTCGCAAACCTGCGTGCGGAAGAATCGGCTTCGGATGGTTTCGGCGTGTCGGCTGTCATCCCAGGCCGCATGGGAGTGTCTGCGGACGGGGCTCCGCATCCGAACAATATCCGTGTGCTTCTCCGCCAGTTCCAGGAGCGGCCGCCAGGAAGGGTCGTTGTAGACGTTGAAGGGGTCGCCGTCCGCGGGGTCCATGATGAGCCCACCGATTTCGTAGAGATTGACGGGCGGACGGTCCACCGGCTCACCCCGCAGCGTCGCCATCAGCCGTTGTCTGCCGTTCATGTTTGTCTGTTACCGGGAGGCGGTGGATTGGAGGACGATGACCTCGAAGCCGGCCAGTTCAAACCTGTGGGGCTTACCGGCGGTGAGGGTCAGGGCCGGCTTGCCCGCATCGTGTCGCCAGGGACTGGCCAGCGTGTACTGCTTGTGGGCGGCAGGCGGCAGGTCCAGGGCATTTCCGATGTCAATCGCTATGGTCTGGCGGCGCCCGTCGGGATTGCGAAGCATGAGAATGGCCCGGTTGTCATTCCAGGAAGCACAGCCGTATACCTGCAACTGATTGGGATCCCCACCGATCCAGTGGGTGTCGACGAGGGTCTCGCAGTTACCCCGGGACCACTTGGCGGCCTCCGCGAGAGTGTCCCACATAGGGGCTGTCATTCGGCCGGGCGAGATGTAGAGCTCCTGCAGGCTCGTGCCTATGCCGAAGAAGCTGTGGACCTCGTGCGCGAATTGATTCGCGTCGGCGGGCAGATCAGCGGTTCCGTAGACGGAGTGCGCAATACCCTGGTTCATGAAGGAGTTCAGGGGATACAGAGGGCCGCCCCTGACCACGTTCTGATAGGTCGTTTTGTCGCGGTAGGTCAGCCATTGCTCCCGCCGGGGGCCGGGGCCGTAGAAACCCATGTCCCCGCCGCCGCGCCACGTGCTGTCGGCATACAGAAGCCAGAACGGCGATGCCCACGTCCCCGTGGTCAGGCTAATGACCATGTCGTCCGCGACGCCATAGAGTTCGCGGCAGAGTCTGAGCAGGGCCTCGGTCTCGGCGAGTCTGGCGGCATCGGTGCCGTCGAACTTGAAGAAGTTCACGTGATACTGCCGGACAAACTCGACGCAACTGTCCCGGAACCGTTCAGAGTACCTGGGCCCGGCAAGCGAGAAGCCCGATTCGTCCATCTCGAAACCCTCGGATCTGCCGTAGGCGAGCCGGTCGGCCTTCGCCTGACCGTAGCCGCCCCAGGGCGAGAGCCACAGGCCGATCCTGGAGCCGAAACTCTCCGCGGTTTGCTGCAGCGGCGAGAAACCTCCAGGGAAGTTGTCCCCCAGTATCCGCCAGAGCGTCTTCGGGTCGTCCCAGCCGTCGTCAAACACGAAGCCATCCAGCCGCACGCCGCGGCGCGTCGTCAGTTCATCGCCAAAGGCCCGGATGACATCAACGCATTCGGCGCTGTTCATCTTCTCGCGGTCGCCCCAGGCAATGTCGTACCAACTATTGTAGTGCAGGAAGGGACGATACGGCGAAACCCTCTCTCGTTCGAGGTAGTACAGAAAGCCGCGGCGCAACTGGCCCGCCGGCACAACACCCATCACGGCAGACTGGGTCAGCAATTGGCCTTGCCGCAAGTGCGCGTTTCGCTCAAGCCGGCAGAGAACCTTCGACCCGTAGACGCCATTGTCCGCACTTGGATGTTCGTAGGCCAGAAACCAGCTTCCCGCAACCACCGGCGAGCCCGGCACGGTTCCCGCGACATGGGCGTCTTTGACGTTCATGTCGCAGAACTGGATCGACGCGATATGGACATCTTCGCTCTGTGGCTCAACCCTCACGGACTGGCGGACGTAATTGGAGCCATCGCGCAGTTCAAGCGACCAGTTCACAACGAATGTGCCGTCCGGCGACAACAGTGCGGCCTTGGTCTGGATGCCGGGGAATCGTTTTCCGGCGGTGCGGTTCTCCGGGTCGGCCTGGAGGGTAACAACCTGGACAGTCCCAACCAGATCGAACTGTGAGCTGCGATAGACCCCTCGGCCCGGCCCCGCGTTGATGCGGAAAAAATCGCTTGCCTCGTCGCCGATGGTGTCCTTCGTCTGAAGATTCACCAGGCGCTCCGGTCTGATGTGGCCGGCTTCGTAGCTGAAGCTCAGGTGCAGGACGTCGTTTTGCAGCGTGACCGCTTCGGGCTGCGTCGTTGCTATTGCCCTTCCCGGCGGCACGGACGACGGGTAATCCAATGCGTGTGCGAATGAAGCCGCCATCAGCAGCGGCAAACCCATAGCAAGCATCTTGTCGGGCTTCATAAGCTCTTGTCTCCAGAGGGCGTTTTCAGAGCCTTTCAGGACGATAACAGTCTACCATGGAGCCCTGCCGTCGTCCAGTGGCCGGTTGAGGACCGTCTCAGAAGATGATATCCGGGTGGTAAGGCGGTTTGGGGTTGACCGGCGAAGGCGTCCCGGTTCTGAGATGAGGACGAGTCGGCCGTCTCCGTCTGTGAAGGGCACGCTTATGAGAACACGGGCAGGCGTCGTCGCATGGCTTGCGAGCGTGTCTATCGGCGTCTCGGCGGTTTTGGCCGCGGCGGCCCTGACCTCAATATCATCCCGGCGCCGGTCTCGGTGGAGGCTCTGCAGGGCCGGTTCCGGTTCACTTCTGAAACCACGCTGGTCGCCGCGCAAGAGGGCCGGATGGAGGCGGCCAAGCTCGTGGCGGCCCTTGCCGTGCCGATGGGGTACCGCCTGCCTTTGTCGGATGACGTGCAGCGTACGCAGAATAGTATACGGCTGCGAATCGACGCGGCCGCGGGGGATCGCCCGGGCCGGGAGGGATACGAACTTGAGGTAACGCCGCACGTGCGGATTGTCCATTACCCCCGATTCCAGTGGCGGGGCCCGCTGATCGATCCGGCCAGACACTTCATCCCCGTAGCCGATGTCGAACGATTCATCGATATCATGGCGATTCACAAGCTCAACCCGCTGAGCCTTGCCGGTGTCAACTATCGGCCTTGAACTGCCATTGCATCCAATGTGAATGGCTTGTTTGCCGGCGCCATCTTTCTATGCACCGCCTATTGTGCTATGATGAAAGTTGCGCCTTCGGTAAAGGCCTTTAATTCCGTTGTGAGGGTCAATGGAGCAATGAAGCAGCTTGTGATATTGGGCATCGCACTCGTGATCCGGGGATTGCCTCTGTATGCCGTGGATCTGTTTGAGCCGGACAAGCCGAACCGTATCGCATTCAGCCCAGCACAAGCTCGTTTCGTCCGACTCGTCCTGGACGGCGGCATGCAGGGTCAGCCTTGTCTCGATGAGATGGAGGTCTACGGCGATGAGGAAGGCGGGAACCTTGCCCTTGCCGGCGCGACAGCCACCGCCTCTTCCTGTCTTGCCGGGTACGCTATTCATCAGGTGGCCCATCTCAATGACGGCCTTTACGGCAACAGCCAAAGCTGGATTGCGGCCGGAACCGGCCGTGAATGGGCACAGATAGAGCTTCCCGGAGCAAGGACCGTCTCCAGTGTGGTCTTCTCCCGTGACCGCCAGGGTCGTTACCGCGACCGGCTGCCGGCGTCGGTGGAGGTCTGGGTCTCCATGGATGGGCAAGACTGGCGGACCGTCGCCCGCCGCCGCGGCTTGCCGACGCTGCCGGAGGGGCCTCTGGAACCAACGGAGATTCTGCGCTACGCCTTTGAATGCGAGGACATCACCTGGCGCAAGGTCGATTCCTCCGATTCGGCCCGGCGAGTTCTGCGACAAATGGAGGAGCTGATCGAACGGTTCTCCGCTCAGGGTCTGGATGTATCTGCGGAACGCCGTGAACTCGCCGAATTCGGCAGCCGCCGGCAACCGCCGCAAGAAACATCCGACCCGGCGGCGCAGACACAGGAACTCTACTTCCGCGTCCGCATGGCGAAGCGACGTCTCTTCCTGCGGGCGCCTGAGTTGAAGCCGCTTGAGAGAATACTGTTCGTTAAGCGGCATCCCTTCAGCCCCTCACACAACTACAGCGTTATTCTGGATGCGACGGGCGGTCCCGGCGGCGGCGTTTGCCTGTTGCAGATACCCCATCACAACGGTTCGCTTGATCCCAACCGGGCGACAGTGACAACACTGTTTGACGCAGTCGACGGAATGGCCCGTGATCCGGCGGCGGATTTTGCCGCCCGCACGATCTACTTCGGCTACCGCAAGTCCCAGGCTGATTACTATCATCTGTATGCCATGGACGCCGACGGGGACCATCCGAGGCGGATTACGGACGGACCGTTTCACGACTACTTTCCATGCCCGTTGCCCGACGGTGGATTGGCGTTCATCACCACGCGGTGTAAGGCCAGATTCCTGTGCTGGCGGCCCCAGGCCTTCGTGCTCTTTCGCATGGACGCCGATGGCGGCGACATTCGGCCGCTTTCTCATGCCAACCTCAGCGAATGGACGCCGTCCATGATGAACGACGGCCGGATCATCTGGATGCGTTCGGAGTATCTCGACAAGGGCGCCGACTTCGGCCACACGCTCTGGGCCATTCGCCCGGACGGCACGCATCCCGAGTTGATCTTCGGCAACAATACGCTGAACTGCTATGCCAACGGCCGCCAAGTCCCGGGTTCCGGTGAAATACTCTGTACGCTCGTATCCCACGGTGGGGACTTGAACGGTCCCATTGCGCTGATCGATGTCGCCAAAGGTCGGTTTGATCCCCGGGCCATCACCAACATCACGCCTGACGTGGAGCCTCACTACCACATGAGCTGGGCGCAGCGACAGTGTTTCAGAGATCCGGTCCCGATCAGCCGTGATTACTTTCTGTGCAGCCATGCCCCGTTTGACAAGTTCGGCCTGTATGTCATCGACCGTTACGGCAATCGCGAATTGCTGTACCTGGACCCGCAGATCGGGAGTATGTCCCCCACGCCGCTGCGGCCTGTTGCGATCCCGCCGCGGTTGGCGACCGTTGATGGGACCGAGGAGCAGCCCCAGGGGGACGGCCGGTTCATCGTGGCGGACGTTTACCAGGGACTCGAACCGCAGGTGAAGAGGCCGACGGTGAAGTATATTCGCGTCTGCGAGGAGGTCCGGGCCGATTTGATTCGACTTCCCAATGGGCAATACCAGGCCGATCATGAACCGTTCGAGGATTGGTACGCCACGCCGACTCACAAAGTCCGGGGTCCTCATGGCTGGCCCAGCTACGTCGCCAAGGGCGTTCTGGGCGTCGCGCCGGTGGAAGAAGACGGCTCAGCCCACTTCTACGCCCCGGCCGGCAAGGTGATGTATTTCCAGGTGCTCGATGCGGACTACAATGAAATACAGCGAATGCGCAGCGTCGTGCAATTGCAGCCCCGGGAGATGCGGGGTTGCGTCGGTTGCCACGAGCCCCGCATGGCGACGTTCACCCCCCGTGCGATTCCGATGGCCATGCGGCGCCCGCCCGATACGTTGCAGCCGCCCTCGTGGGGCGCCGGCCCGTTTTCCTACGAGAGAGTTGTCCAACCGGTGTGGGATGCCAGGTGCATCACCTGCCATGATGCCGCGGACCCGCGCCGGATCGACCTGACAGGCGCACCCGACGACGATGGGATCCCGGCCTCTTACAAGACAATCATTACCGAAGGTTGGGCTCACTATTTCGACTATACGTGGGGACGGGAGCACGCCAAGGCCGCGCCCCTGAGCTTTGGCGCTATCAAGAGCAGGTTGTGGGAGGTCCTGGACGCCGGACATTACGACGTTCGCCTGACGGGGGAGGAATCGCAGAGAGTGAAATGCTGGATCGACCTGAACTGTCCATTGTGGCCGGACTACACCTTCAGGCCGGACCGCCCCACAGTCAAGACGGCAGCCCGATGAGTCCGCCTACCGCAGCCAGCCTCCCCGACCCGCTACCGGACCGGCTTTCGCCATTCCAGGTCCGCACAGAGACCCCTATCCCCCAGACAGAGTCCGCCCGGTGAAATTCACGAAATGGACCTTGACACCAGCGCAAGAGATGGTACATTTGCTCCATGTGCGTCTAAATATGTCTAACGCATAAGACAAAAGGCGGAATAGGGCTGTTGATGAGACTAAAAGTCAAAGACGCGGCAGGCTTGTTGAATGTCTCTGAGAAGACCATCTATCGGTGGGTCGCCCAGAACAAGATACCGGTGCATCGCTTGAACGACCAGTACCGCTTCAACCGACTTGAGTTGTTGGAGTGGGCAACAGCCCAGCATATCCCGGTTTCGCCGCAGATGACGGCCGAGCCGGAGGGCGATTGGCCGGTGTCGCTCGAGCACGCATTGCGGGCCGGGGGGATTCATTACCGCGTGGAAGGAACCGACAAGGCCTCCGTTCTGCGAAGCGTTATCGACGTGGTGCCCCTGTCCGAAGACGTGGATCGCGAGTTCCTGCTGCAGATGCTCCTGGTGCGGGAGTCGTTGGGATCGACGGCCATCGGTAACGGCATCGCCATTCCCCACGTGCGCAACCCGATCATGTTGCACCTGCCCACGCCGCTGCTGGTGCTGTGCTTCCTTGAGAATCCCATCGACTTCCGGGCGATCGACGGCAAGCCCGTCAGTATCCTGTTCACGATCTTCAGCCCGAGCATTCAATCGCATCTGGCCCTGCTATCGAGGCTCTCGTTCGGCCTTCGGTCATCGGCGTTTGCCGACGCGGTAGCTCGCGTGGGATTGCGGGAGGAGATCTTCCAGGCGGCGGTTGAACTGGATCAGCAAGTCGAACAGACCACCCGATCCGGCGAGGGCAGCGCTCAATGACAGCAAGTCTGCTGCTGGTCTCTCTGGCTGTTCTGTTTGGCGGGGGGTTGTTCTGCGCGATTGGATTTCGATCCGGCCGCTGGGCATCCCACGTTGGGGCAACGGTGGCGGTCCTTGGCGCATTGCCTGCGGCCTGGTCGGCGGGCGTGGTGCTGTACACCGGCCGGTCGATATCGCTGTCCGCCGCAGGGTCGTTGCCACTGGGCTCGCTGCAACTCGGCGTCGATCCACTTTCGGCGTTTTTCGTATTGCCCATCGCCCTTGTATGTGCCTTGGCGGCTGTTTATGGCGTGCGCTACATGGCGGACCATGGGAAGCCGCGATCCCTGGGGGTGTTCTGGTGCTTCTACAATATGCTGACAGCCGGTATGCTCTTGGTCGTCGTCGCCCGCGACAGCGTGCTATTCCTGATAGCATGGGAGGCGATGTCGCTGTCGTCCTTCTTCTTGGTCATGCACGAGCATGACCGCCCGCCGGTCCGCCAGGCCGGCTGGATATACCTGGCCGCCACTCATCTGGGCACGGCGTTTCTCCTGGTGATGTTCGTACTGCTCGGTGGGGGCGCAACCACGATGGAATTCAGCCGATTCGTCCGGCCGGGCAGTCCGCTGGCGGCCGGCGCCGTGTTCCTGCTTGCCGTGGTGGGTTTTGGCGCGAAAGCAGGATTCGTTCCGATGCACGTCTGGTTGCCGGAGGCGCATCCGGCGGCGCCTTCGCCCGTCTCAGCCGTGATGAGCGGCGTGATGATCAAAATGGGTATCTATGGGATCGTGCGAGTCGTAACCTTTCTGGGAGCGCCGGCCCAATGGTGGGGTTGGACGCTGCTGGGCATTGGGGCGGCCTCGGCGGTGATGGGGGTGCTCTTCGCCATCGCCCAACATGACATCAAGCGTCTGCTTGCGTACCACAGCGTCGAGAACATCGGCATTATCTGCCTGGGGCTGGGTTTGTGGCTGCTGGGGGCCGCCGGCAATCATCCGACATTGGCCATGCTGGGCCTTCTGGGTGGGCTGCTTCACGTGTGGAACCACGCCGTCTTCAAGAGCCTGCTCTTTCTGGGGGCCGGGGCCGTGGCCCATTCGACCGGTACGTTGAACATGGAGCTTCTGGGCGGCCTGGGCAAGCGCATGCCCAAGACGGCTGTCGCATTTCTGCTGGGCGCCGCGGCCATCTGTGGACTTCCGCCACTCAATGGATTTGTCAGCGAGTTCCTCATTTACTACGCCTCATTTGCCGCCATGGCCGAGGCCCACACCGCACGCAGCCTGGTCGCGGGCAGCCTGACCTGTATCGGCGTCCTGGCGCTGATAGGAGGTCTGGCGGCCGCGTGCTTTGCCAAGGTGTTTGGCATCGTATTCCTGGGTGAACCCAGAAGCCGGCACTCGGCGGATGCTCACGAGGCGCCGGCGGCTATGCATGGGGTCATGGCGGTGCTGGCGGCTCTGTGCGTCGTGCTGGGCTTCGCCGGACCGCCGGCGGTATACGTAGCGTCTCTAGCCGCCTCTACGCTGCCGGGTGTTGGGACTATGGAACAGGATGCCGCCACGGTGCAGAAGATCCTGGGGACTGTCAGTCTGGCCGGGGTCGTGCTCGTCCTGCTGATCGTCGGGCTGTGGCTGTTGCGGCGGCGATTGCTGGCGGGGCGACCAGTGGCTCAGGCGGGCACGTGGGACTGCGGCTACATCGCACCGAATGCCCGGATGCAGTACACCGCCTCCTCGTTC
>DDXG01000339.1 GCA_002347125.1 Phycisphaerales bacterium UBA2266 | reverse complement strand
TGTCAGAGGCTCTGGTACTTCGCGACGGCGCGGTAGAGGCCGGTGATGCGGCGGCCGTCGATGAGAGTCGGGGCGTATCGGTCGTTCAGCGGCTGGAGGCGCAGGCGGTTGTCGGCTTCAAAAAAGACCCGTTTGAAGGTGGTCTCGTGGGGATCGGCGAAGCGGACAAAGCAGTCGTCGCCGGAGCGGACCTCGGCCGCCGGGCTGAATATGATGATGTCGCCCTCGCAGAACCTCGGCTCCATGGAATCACCGACCACCCGCACGGCGAAGGTATTCGGGTCGTGGATATCGGGGGCCCGGACGTAGTCATCGGCGACGCCGACCGGATACTCAAGGTCGTCGAAATCGGTGGGGTAGCCGGCGGCGACCTTGTTGATCACGGGCACCAGCCGTCCGGCGGCCAGGGGAGGGGCATCGGGCGAGGGATCAAGGTCGGTCTGGGCCAGGGCATCGCGGATGTCGGCGCCCGACGCGGCTTTCTCAATGACGTTGCGAAGGATATGCCGCCACCGCTGGTTCTCGGCTTCGGTGCGCTCGTAGCGGTTGCGGACATCCGAGGGCACTTTCTGCATGTGGGCGACGTACAGCAACTCGCCGGGCTTGAATTCCAGCGCCCGCTCCAGCCGGGTCAGCAACTCATCGCTGGGCGGGTTCTTCACCTTGCCCGTTTCGATGGTTGACAGATACGGCTTGGAGCACGAGCACTTCGCGGCCACCTGATCCAGTGTCAGGTGCAGGTGTTCTCGTCGCTGCCGCATAATCTGTCCAAGGGGCATAATCGGGTCTCCCGCCGGGTCGCTTGGCTAGACTTCCACAAGCTCATACCTTGCCGTGCCCAGGCCAATCGCCTCGGCATGGCTGATCTGGGCGTCGTAGTCCAGGTTCTTGTTGCCGATTAAGGCTCCCAGTCTGTCGCCGCCGGCCTGCTCGACAAGGTCGATGGACGCCTTGTCCAGGGCCACAGGATCGGTCGAGGCGGCAATGCCGATGTCGGGCACGATGTTCGGCATATCAGGGTTATCAAAGCAGTCGCAGTCCTTTGTGATCGACAGCAGGAAGTTGAAGAAACACGCCCGCCCGGCCTTGTCCTTGAGCACTCCAAGGGCGTGCTCGGCCACGTTCTTCTGCAGGACGGGGTTCTCGGCGCCCCAGTCGTACTTGACGGCGTCGAAGCGGCAGACGGCTACGCACTCGGCACAGCCGATGCACTTGTCGCGGTCGATGTGGGCCTTGACCTGGTCAAGTGTGATAGCATCAGCGGGACAATACCGCTCGCATTGTCCGCATAGCGTGCAGTTGTCGCCGACCTGCGGCTTGAGCGAGGCGTGTTGTCGCATCTTGGCCTTGCGGCTGGTGCAGCCCATGCCGATGGTCTTGAGCGTCGCCCCGGCGCAGGCGGCGACGTGGCCGGTGAAATGGGCGCAGGACAGAATGGACTGGCAGCGAACGATGTCGTAGGCGACGAGGACCTCCTTGTTCAAGGGGCAATCAATCCTTACGGCCGTCTCCGAGGTTCCGAACAGGCCATCCGGCGCGATGAAGGGGATTCCCAGGTTCTCCAATGAGAACCCGTGCTCGGCCGCCAGGATGGCGTGGTCCACGGCGTTGTGCCGCCGCCCGCTGTAGAGCGTGCTCGTATCCGTGAGGAAGGGCTTGGTCTTGAGCGCCCGCAGTTCCTCAATGAGCCCGCGCAGGCAATCGGCTTTGATGTGAGTCGTGTTTCCGTGCTCGCCGACGTGGATCTTGACGGCGGTGAAATCGTTGGGCTTGAAGCACCGGGCCATCCCCGCCGCCCGAAACAGCGTCCGGGCCTTGTGGGAGACACCCCCGGGCCCCTCCCGTAGGCTTGCCGGGATCAGATACACTTTCGAGGTCATAGCGCAAAACACTCCTGGTTGCCGCACCCGCCGTGGATCGCCTTCGTTCATTCGGTCGGCTACTGGCTGCATTATAGGCGCTCGGGCGAGTCCTGCAAGGGTCGGCTCGGCAGGCCTCTGTGCTGTGTTCGACTTACGAACACGGCCCCGGGGGGAGAGTAAATAGTGTTATCAAGGGCCCTCGCCCTGGCTATAATGAACAGGTCCGGCCGCAGGGGTGTGGAACAGACGTGTCAGCCGCCGGACGCCTTGGCGAGGCGCCCTTGTACAGGACGAAGGAGCCGGACTATGGTTCGTGTACGATGCGGCAGCCGATGGGGTTTCACGCTCGTCGAGTTGCTCGTCGTCATTTCGATCATCGCCGTTCTGATGGGGATTCTGATGCCGGCGCTTCAGAAAGTCCGCCGGCAGGGTCGGCGCGCGCTGTGCGGATTCAACCTTCGCAACATGTACATGGCCCACAAGAGTTATCAGACGGAGACGGGCACGTATCTGGCGAATTTCAGCCGAAACCCCTACACCCCGTGGTATAACCACGATGGCTTTCGCACCGGCATGGGGCTGGGCCGCCTGACGACCGAGCAGAAGACCCGGCGACTGGGTGAACTCCAGGAATGGGCCCCGAATGTGCCGAAAAAGATGATATGCCCCTCGGCGAAATGGGCGTTGGACCATCCCGAAGACGGCTTTTACGCCATCGACCGCAGCTACGGGGTGAACATAGACGGCGATTACGAGGCCGCCTACAAGAACCCGTCCTCCAACTACTCCGACAAGGAATCGTGGGTGCGGCACCACGCGCAGAAACTCTTCCTGGCGGACGCTCTGGACTGGTGGATCAGCTACTACTTCTGCAGAGCGTACCTCGAATACGGAGAGCAGTGGGTCGGCAAGGACACCTACGGCGCCACCGCCTTTCGTCACGATGATGCGGTCAACGTGGTGTACTGGGACGGCCACACCGGAGGCCTCAAGCAAGAAGAGGTGACGACGAACCAGCGGCTCTGGGACCCCCTGAGATAGGCCGGTTCACTCACAGCCGTCCCGGCGATGCGGCGGGCCAATACACCGGCAGCGATCCGGGGATTCATATTCATCGCGTCTCTCGCTGCCGCGAAATAAAACAGCGAGCCAGAGACGGGGGGCCCAACCACGCCATCTCTGACTCGCACAAGGCCCTTACTAAGACTAAATACGTCCTAGAGCGGGGCATGTTCGCCGACGTCGGGTGGGTACGGGAATTGTGCCGGTAGTGAGCCCGGGCGGGAAACCACGGCAAGTCATCAGGGACGCCCAGCCGCCAAGGCGGGCAGATACTTCTCGATGATCTCCACGAGGCGCCTGTGGTCTATCGGTTTGGTTACGTAGTCGTCGCAACCGGCCCGGCGGCACTTGTCTTCATCGCCCTTCATGGCGTAAGCCGTGAGGGCGATAATGGGGGTGCGTATACCCTCGGCCTTGAGCATCCGCGTGGCCTCGTAGCCATCAAGATTGGGCATCTGGATGTCCATGAAGATCAGGTCGAACGAGGTCCGGCGGGCCTTTTCCACGGCCTCTTGCCCGTCCTCAGCGATGGTTACTTCAAAGCCGAGCCGCTTGAGCAGCGCCTTGATGAGTATCTGGTTGGTGACCGTATCCTCAGCCACGAGCACACGTCCGCAGAAGCTGCCGCCGGCGGGCTGCTCGATATCCGCCGCGAGGTTCTCCTGGAGGTTATATACGTCCAGGAACCCCTGCGTCGCGTCGTCCGGGCTCGTCGGGAGCAAGACCGAGACCACAGTGCCTTTGCCCGGTGTGCTGTCTATCTCGACGGACCCACCCAGCAGTTCGACCAGGCTGCGCGTGATGGTCAGGCCAAGGCCCGTGCCGCCGAACTTGCGGGAGGTCGAGGAGTCGGCCTGGGTGAAGGCGGTGAAGACCTGCTGGATCTTCTCTCTTGGGATGCCGATGCCCGTATCCTCAACGTCAAAACGGACACCGGGTCCGGATTGGCCGCTGGCGGCTGATATCCTCAGGTAGATGTGTCCGGACGCCGTGAATTTGATGGCGTTGTTGAGCAGGTTGATCAGGCACTGTCGCAACCGTCCGGGATCGGTCATGATACGGGCCGGGACCCCGGGGCCTGCCATGATTCGGAAGTCCAGACCCTTATCCAGGGCGTGGCGTCGGACGATGGACTCAATTCCCGTAAGCATCTCGCCAAGGCCGCACTCCATGCGTTCAACCTGGAGCTTGCCGGCTTCGATCTTGGAGAAATCGAG
>DDXG01000285.1 GCA_002347125.1 Phycisphaerales bacterium UBA2266 | reverse complement strand
CACGCCCACGCGGAGGCCTCGGACTGGATCGAGTTGCACAACGCGACGGCTCAGGCCATCAACATCGGCGGTTGGTTCCTGAGCGATTCGGCGGCGAACTTCAAGAAGTATGAGATCGCGGCCGGTACGAGTATCCCGGCCAACGGGTATATCGTGTTCTATCAGAACCTGCACTTCGGCAACGCGGCCGATCCCGGGGCGCATGAGACGTTCGCCTTCAGCGAAAACGGGGAGGCGGCGTACCTGCATTCGGGTAGCGGCGGGCAGTTGACCGGCTACGTGGAGGAAGAATCGTTCGGGGCGTCGGAGACGGGCGTGGCGTTCGGGCGGTATCTCAAGAGCACGGGGACGTACAATTTCGTGGCGATGAGCACGAACACACCCGGAGCGGCCAATGCGTATCCGAAGGTCGGGCCGGTGGTGATCAACGAGATTATGTACAATCCGCCGGTCAACGGCGACGCCGAGTACGTGGAGCTGCGCAACATCACGGGGGCGCCGGTGAGCTTGCAGACCTGGGATAACGAGTTGAGCGTTTACGTGCCGTGGCGGCTGACGGACGACGACGGGATNNTCGCTCCCTGGCGGCGTTCAGCGCCTCGTATCCGGGGGCGCCGGGGGGCGTGCAGAAGCTCGAATGGGTCAACGGCAGGCTGGACAACGCCGGTGAGAAGGTGGAGTTGTCGCTTCCGGGGGATGTGAATCCGAGCACGGGCAATCGGTACTACATCCGCGTGGACCGGGTCAATTACAGCGATGGTTCGCACCCGGTGGGCGAGGACCCGTGGCCGACGGGCCCGGACGGGGGCGGCCAGAGCCTGACGCGGATCAGTTCGTCGGCCTACGGCAACGATGTGATCAACTGGAAGGGCGCAACACCGTCGCCGGGACAGGTGAATCCATAAGCCCAAAAACGTAAAGCCCAAGACGCAAAACGCAAAACCAAAATCCAGAACCTCAAACCGTCCATGGGTCGCGCCGGGGGGCGGTTTTCGGTTTTAAGTTGTGGTTTTGGGTTTGAAGCTTTGAGTTTACGGCTCCATTTCGGGTGGCAGCCTCTCGCAACGAGGGGCTGATCTGCTCCGGCCCTTGCCTTACGGCAAAGGCCGCCACCCCTTGCCCACCAGCCAGTCTGCTTCGGCCCTTGCCTTTCCCGAACCGGCTTCGGTACCACCCCTTGCCCGACGGACGAGGGAGGATGGACGATAGACGATGGACGCAATACGTACAACGCCCTGGGAGGCGCGTGCCACGAGAGAATACCGTCAATTGGGCCGGGGCGCCGGTTTGTAGTCGGGGTTTGGCGCGGGCATCTGGGCGTCCACGTCGGTGAGCCACTCGTCGAGCATACGTTCCATGTTTCGGGCCCTGCGGGGGTCTTTCGCGGCCAGGTCGTTCTGCTCGCCGATATCCTTGCGGAGATTGTACAGTTCGACGCGGCTGTCCTCGTACCACTTGATGAGCTTGAAGTCGCCGGCGCGAACGGCGCCGCCGGGGCCGCCGCCCTGGTTGCTGTAGTGCGGATAGTGCCAGTAGATGGCCTGGCGATTGAGTTGCCTTCTGCCGCGCAGCAGCGGGACGATACTTACGCCGTCGGCGTGTTGTTCCGGGCGGGCGGGCAGACCCGCCATGTCGAGCATCGTGGGGTAGAAGTCGGTGCTTGTCACCGGCTGGTTGCAGGCGCTGCCCGGTTTTGTGACGCCGGGCCACTTGACCAGCCACGGCTCGCGGATACCGCCCTCGTAGAGCCATCCCTTGCCGGCTCGCAGCGGCAGATTAGAGGTGGGCGAGCCCTCGGCCGTGGCCAGGCCACCGTTATCGCTCATGAAGAACAGCACCGTATTGTCGGCCAGGCCCATCGCGTCGAGTTTGTCGAGCACGCGGCCGACGCTCTGATCGACGCTCTCGACCATCGCGGCGTAGGCGGCGTGGTCCTGCACCTGGCGGGCCTGGGTGTCGCCTTCGGGCTCAAACCGTGGGGTGATGTCGGCCAGACCCAGTTTCTCGGCCTTGAGGCGGTACTTTTCGATCAGCGCCTCTTTGGCCTCAATGGGGATGTGCACCGCGTAATGAGACAGATACAGGAAGAAGGGCCGGCCCGCGACGGCGTCGAGGAACTTGAGGGCCTCATCCGTGAGCCTGTCGGTCAGGTACTCGCCGTCGCGGCCCTCGATAGGGGGGTTGCCCTGCCAGTTCGGCCAGAAGAAGCTGCGGGGCATGCCGCTGCGGCAGCCGCCGATATTGACATCGAAACCCTGATCCTCCGGGAAGAAGCCCTTGTCGCCGAGGTGCCACTTGCCGACGAAACAGGTTGTGTAGCCGGCCTCCTTCAGGGCCTCGGCGATGGTCACCTCTTCCAGACGCATCTGGGCCTCGTAGGTCGGGGGCAACAATCGGCCCTTGCGCTGCCCGTAGATGAAGTTCGTCAGGTGGATTCTCGCGGGGTACTTGCCGGACATGATGCTTGCGCGGGTGGGGCTGCACACGGGGCAGGCGGCGTAGCCGTCGGTGAATCGCATCCCCTCGGCCGCCAGGCGGTTGATATTCGGCGTCTCATAGAACCGGCTGCCGTTGCAGCCAACGTCGGCCCAGCCCATGTCGTCGATGAGGAAGAAGACGAAGTTCGGGCGGCGGAAGGCCCGCCGCGGCGTCGGTTCATCCGCGGGCGCCGACACACGTGATGCCACCGCCGACAACGCCCCGGCGCCCATGGCCCATAGGAAGTCTCGTCGGTCCATAATCCTGCCTCCAGCGCGTCAGGCGTTTTGCATGGAGTTCATGCTTTCGAGGAATTGTTCGTTTGTGGGGAATCTTCGCAGGAGCTTGAAGAGGGCTTCGGTAGCGCTTCGGGGGCCGTAGTTGGACAGGACGCGGCGGAGGATGGCGATGCCGGCGGTCTGCTGTTCGGTGTAGAGCTTGGCCTCTTTGCGGGTACCGCTGGCGGGGATGTCGATGGCGGGGAAGACCCGCATTTCGGCGAGCTGGCGGTCGAGGATGATCTCGCTGTTTCCGGTGCCCTTGAACTCCTCGAAGAT
>DDXG01000062.1 GCA_002347125.1 Phycisphaerales bacterium UBA2266 | reverse complement strand
GGCCCATGCCGAAGACGCAGACCTTCTCGCCGAGTGTCGGAGCCACCAGGCGGATGCCTTGGAGGGCGATGGCGGCCGGGATGGTGAAGGCGGCGTGTTCATCGGGGACGTTGGGGGGGACCCTGGCCAGGAGGTTTCGGCCGATGCAGGCGAATTCGGCGTGCGGGCCGTTGCTGATGACGCGGTCGCCGGGCTGCACATCGGCGACGCCCGGCCCGGTTTCGACGACGACCCCGGCATGGCAGTAGCCCAGCGGCAACGGCTCGTCGAGTTTGCGAAAGACGGCCTCCAGCGTCGGCGCGAGGCCGTCGGTCTTGATCTTGTCGAGGACCTGTTTGACCTTGTCGGGCTGCTGGCGGGCCTTCTGCAGGAGGTTGGCCTTGCTGAACTCGATGAGCATCTTCTCCGTGCCCGGCGAGATGACCGAGACGGTCGTGCGGATCAGGACCTGCCCGGCCCCGACCGGCGGGCAGGGCACCTCCGCCAATTCCATCCGCCCGGCCTTGAGATTCTGGAGAATCTGTTTCATCGTTCAGGCTGTTCCGCGGAATTGCGGCCCGCACAACGGCGAGGATTACTCAGGCACGCAATGACAGAGGGTCTCCGGGACAAGCAGGGGCGTTTTGCCCGTGGGTGTACAGAGACAGGGGATATGACTTCCTCCAATCACCTGTGACACCGCACGAAAAGCGATGGACAGAGCCATCGTGGATGTGATAGTCCATGCGGTAGATGACTCAATAGGCAGTTCCCCGGCGACGCCACCTGACCACGGACATGCTCGATTGTGAATGACGATGCGTGTAGGAGCGTCTTGATCTCTCCCAAAGTGAACCAGTGACTACGTCGCCGACCCCCTCTGTTCTTACCGGTCGCGCACCCAGACAAGTTCACAAGTAAACCGCCGACAATATAGGGACTGAGGAGATTGGGGAAGTTGAACACGAAGCGGCCATCCGGTTTCAAGACCCGGCCTATTTCCGCCAGCGCTAAGCCAAGCGGTGAAATCAACTGAATGACGTTAATACAGAACACCGAATCAAACGCGCCGTCCGGAAAAGGCAACTGACACACATCACCCTGAACGAACTGCGGGCGAGAATCACACTCGATCGCCGCACACCGCCTTGCTGCCTCCTCCAGCATGCCTGCGGACACATCCAGTCCGGTGACAGCGGCGCCACCTTGCGCCACAGCTGCGGCGAATCTGCCTGTCCCGGTTCCGACTTCAAGAATACGGTCGTCCTTCGACAGGCTCAGCAATTCCAGAACCAGGTTGATCTGGAACCTGTTGAGTCTCGCTCCCGACGGGCATCCCCATCTCTTGGCGTCGTACGCTTGGGCTTCAGCGTTATAGAATTGCGCGGTTTGAGCAGTGCACAATCTGGATGTGTCGGTCTCACTCATAAGCCATCTCTGACTGTTCTACTCTGGACAGGCACTTGATGCGTGGCAAGAACTTCATCATACAGGTTCATAACGTCGCTGGCGCACCTATCCATGCTGTAATGCTCTTCAATCCGTCTCCGTGCGTTGAATCCCAGCTCAGCGGCCAGGGAGGGCGACGTGAGTACTCTTACAATTTGCCTGGCGAGGTCCTCGGGATCGCCAGGAGCCGCAAGCAGTCCGTTCGTTTCGTGCGAGATGACTTCCTTGACGCCGCCCACTGCCGTGGATACGACAGGACGGCCCACAGCCATGGCTTCCATAACAGATATAGGGTAATCGGCAAGTCCATTGGTTGTCCGCAGGGGCGAGACAAAAACATCGGCGGCCGCCAGAAGCTCCTCAATACGCGGCACCGGACCGAGTTCCAATGCGGGGCCTGCCAAGGGTATTTGCTCTAAGGCATCTCTGTATTGCTGCCGGCGGATCTCAAAACGCCTGTGCTGATTCTGCAGAGCATACGCAAAGAACAGGGGGGATACCTCGCGGGCAACACACTTGAGAGATTCAATCATGACGTCCAGCCCTTTGGCTTTTACGAGGTTCCCCAAATAGACAACAAGTCTGCCGCCTTCCGGAATGCGAAGTCTCTCTCGCCACCGGCGTGGGTCCACGTCAGGGTGAAACCGACTTGTGTCTATTCCCGGCGGGATGACGCGAATTCGGTTCTGCTCGATTCCGCAACTGATTAGGGACCGCCGGATATTTTCACTAATTGCAACAATACGGTCGATCCCCTTGAGGCTGATACGGGCCGTCTTCGTCGTTAGAAACCAGTTACGATGCTCCTCGACTTCGCCGATCACGGGGCAGTAGAGGGTATGTACAGTGGGAACATCGCACAGTTTCCCTATTGCTGACGCGAGCAGCGCGAGCTGGCTGTAGCCGGAGTGGGAATGCAGAACTTGGTGCGCCTTGATAGCTTTGCGGCAGAGAATCCCGTGTGACAGCCCTTTAGCAAGGAATTGGATACCTCGCAGCGGCCCCGCGAAGGACCTGGTGATCGGAATGGGCCGCAGGTGCATGGGACTAAACGCACGTCTTGCATTGGAGATTGCCTCGCGCCCGGGACACCCTGCGAGAATAGACACGTCATGGCCCATCGCCGACTGCTTCTTCGCTAGGCACCGCATCGTGTTGGGCGGCCCGCCCACCAGGGTGCCGTCTGCCGTTGCGTCTATGCGGGATATGATGTGACAGATGCGCATGTCTGAATAGGGGAGATTACTTCGGGCGTCCGCTGGCAACGTTTGCCAGAAATGCCAGTGTGTCGGCGGCACAACGCTCCCAGGAATAGGATTTTGCATACTCGTGCGCGGCAACAGCACACCGCGCCCTAAGGGTCGTGTCCTCTATGAGGCTACGGATAGCGTCTGCAATCGCAGCTGGAACCTCCGGATTGAAGTAGACCCCAGCATTGCACAAGACCTCGGGCATGGGCCCGCGGTCTGAACACGCTATGGGCAGTCCTGAAGCCATAGCTTCAAGAAGGGTGATGGGCATGTTCTCACAACTGGAGGCAAAGACGAAGAGGTCGGCACGGCGATACCAGGAAGGCAAATCCACATAGGGAACACTGCCATGGCACGTCACGAACTCGCCACGACCCGCCTGCGAGAGAATCTGCCTGAGTCTGCCAAACGCCGCCTGGGGAGCACCAACAAGGTCCAGGTGCACCGGCAAGCCCGTCTCACGGAGCTGTCTGACGGCGCTGATGACATGGTCATGGTGCTTGTAGTGGTCGATCTTCGAGACGTAGAGAATGCGGAACGGCGTTTCTCGTGAGTAGGTGGCAATCTCCCGTTGTGGTCTGGGGCAGGTCAAGAATTGGGGACCGATCCCATGAGGGATGATACGGCTGGCGCCGTCAATCCCTCGGACCGCACTGGTTATTGCACCCTTGGCATATTGGCTGAGAAAGATGACTCCACCAGCCTTGCGGAATGTACGAGCCTGTGAACGGCGAAGCAACAGCAGCCGCAGGCGCTTCCACGAGCAACCATACCGTCGTACTTCGGCCGGGGCGAACGGGAGCATGCTCTGACTCATTGTAACAAACGGGCGAAATGCTCCACTGTAGGAACTGCCCGGAACAAGCAGCAGGTTGCAGCCTTCGCGACGAGCCTGGGCACAGAGCCGAAAGTACTGCCATAAAACACGCCACGGTGTCCCACGATCCAGAAAAGGAACATGAATCTTCCGCATCCATGGGCGGTCGTCCAAGTGATTGAGCGTTGATGCATCGCCCCAGACGATGATGGAGGAAAAAGCATGCTCCACCGGAACAGCCGCGCGCAAGAACTCAACGAGATGTGTTACGCCGCCTCCATATCGGAGGTTCGATGCGTCAATCCCGAGGATCATCTCTGGCCGGATTCCGTGTCGCAAGCAGAGCGTTGTTGTGCATTGCCTTTGAAGGCAGAACATGGTCTCGGGCGTGATCTTGCGGCCGATGCCGACACTGCGTCCACTTCGTGTTTGCGGTCTGACGGGGGAGTAACATGTGCAGAAGTACGCATCCATGCTTCCGCGAGGGCACCCGCTAAAGTGGCTCGCGAGAGCTTCTCGCGGACAATGGTACGAATAGCACTGGACCGAAGAAGGCTACCCAGCAAATGCAGAACGCTCGCTACCTTGTTGGGGGCTAAGTAGAAAGATTGCCTAACGCGCGACCACTCCTCGCGTCGCTGCACGTACCCGGTGGACTCGGCTTGAACCGTAACCCAGTCGTAGAATGCATACCAGTCTATTTGGGAACCAGTGCAGGAGGGATCTGGGGTGCCGTGTTCGCGCAGAAGATGACAAACTGTGGCGGCTAGTCCATAACAGAGTTGCACCTTCTTGCCACCAATATGGGAAACACTGTTGCAGTGCTTGCGCACCTTGACTAATGGAGTGCGGAGACAGGCGATACGCCCGTGTTCGGCCAAGCGGAGCCACAAGTCACGGTCCTGCGATTTTTGGAAACGGATGTTGTACCCGCCGATTTGCCTCACCAAGTCAGATCGGAACATTGCCGATGAATGTGGAAAGAAGCGGCTCAGACCTTTCAGATTATTCATCAGCATCTGATGGCGTCTAGGATACCGATGGGTCTTGACGGGTCGGCCAATCTGATCGATCTCGATGAAGCCACTTCCGACCAGAACCGTTTGCAGTCGACTATGAACAAATGCAATCTGCGCAGCTAATCGCGTGGGCAGGGCAATGTCATCAGCATCAAGCCGCGCTATCCATTGACCGCGCGCCACATGAATTCCCACATTCAGGGAATCGGCTAGGCCGGTATTGTCCTTCTGAATCACGACCATTCGCGAATCGCGCTTCGCATATCGATGTAAAATCGCGGCTGTGTCGTCTCTTGAGCCATCGTCGATCGCAATGAACTCGAACTCCGTGAATGTCTGGTGAAGGACACTTGCAACTGATTCATCAAGGAAGTGGCTGGCATTATAGCACGACATCAAAACAGATATCTCTGGACAATCCATCCGGCTCAATTCCCTGAAGTCTCGAGAGGAGGCCACAGAAGCGGCGGCTATATCCCAACTATCCGCTTGAGTTTCCTAACAAGCTTAGCCAGGGGACAATAGCACTGTGAAGGTAAGACGGTGGCGCACATAAACACCAGGTACTTCAATTGTGGCCTCCGGCGGAATGCTCTTCTGAAAAACATACGCGCGCGTGGAAAATCCAGAGCGCGCAGACTGGCCCGACCGAAGAAGTAGTGGATGACTGCCTCATCATGTCTGGTTACCTTTGTGTCGGGGGACCTTCGATTGTAGTAGAGAGATGATAGCCCGATCATGTCGCCCTTGAGCTGGAGCAACAAGGCCTGCTGAAAGAATTCTTCATCGACAGCCCCAATCTCGTGGTCGCGTGGCGGCAACGGAATCAGTAAGACGGCCCCACGGACAGCCAGCTTGGCAGCCAGATCTTTCAGAGCACAAGTGCCGAAGAGGGCATCGAGTCCTCCGGCCTCTCGAAACGCCTGAACATTGCAGCCCCATAACACGGAATCGAGTTGATTGTGACGGCCGAGCCACTGAAGCAAGCTCATTTGTTCATCGAGGCAAACCTCGCTGTCAACTCCATCCGACCGGAACACGCCAAGAAAGGAGCGAAGTTGTTCATGCAGACGGAGAAGGCAAAGAGTGTCGACGCGGTCATCCAATGT
>DDXG01000253.1 GCA_002347125.1 Phycisphaerales bacterium UBA2266 | reverse complement strand
GCATAAGAGCATAAGAGCATAAGGGTATAAGAGCATAAGGGTATAAGGGCATAAGGGCATAGGAGCGTAAGTGCGTAACGGCTCCGCATCTTGCGTGTTGTCATGCTGAGCGAAGCGAAGCATCCGGGCCACGATCGCGTGTGACAATTCACTGTTTCCACAGCCATAACGACAGCAAGCACAATCCGTGATAATCCGTGGTTAAGATAACGACCCACTCGCCTGAGCAGACTATCGCCCTGGGCCGTCGCATCGGCGAGGCCCTGCGGGGCGGAGAAGTCCTTGCCGTCACCGGCGACCTTGGCTCAGGCAAGACCCACCTGATCAAGGGCATCGCCGCCGGCGCCGGCGCCGAGGACCTTTCCCGGATCACCAGCCCCACGTTTGTCCTCGTCAACGAATACGCCGGCCGCCTGGCCGTCTACCACATCGATGCGTACCGCCTCGATTCCGTCGCCGAATTCGAGGCGCTGGGCTTCGACGACTATTGCCGCCCCGACGCCGTCGTCGTCGTCGAATGGGCCGATAAGGTGGAATCCGCCCTGGCCGCGGGCGATCCGGTCCGAATTGGCCTCGAACACGCCGGGGCAACCCGCAGAACCCTCACAATCCGCAATGCCCCCCCATACCTCACACCTGAGAACGCAAAGCTCAGAGACCCGAACTCAAAGCCCTGACCCAGACTCGCAAACCGTGGGCGCCGCATGTATGCGCCGGTTGTGGGTTTTGAACTGTGGCTTTGCGTTTTACGTTTTTGAGTTATTTTGCACCCCGCGCAACGTTTTCTATATTTTGCTTGCGGACGCAGGTTGGCGACTGCCGGCACAACGCCGTGTAGAGCCGGACGCCGCCCGCCGACGCGGACTTTGACGTACCCGTAGCATAGTCGGAGGTATCAATCCAACAGGAGGCATCAGACTCCCGGGCAGTGTCGATCTTAAGTCGTGTTCCAAACAGGCCGATGGTTTTCCGGATTTCGAAGAAGCGTATCGCAATCGTCACAGTCGAGCAATTCACCGCAGACAAAACCAGAAAAGCAGTTCTCAAGAAAAGGGGTCAATGATGAAAGCTAAGAAAGGTTTTACACTGGTCGAAATTCTGATCGTGGTCGTTATCCTGGGCATCCTGGCCGCGATCGTCATCCCGCAGTTCACCGAGGCCAGCACCGAGGCCAAGACCTCGAGCCTGTGCAGTGACCTGCAGACCGTCCGCTCGCAGATCGAGCTGTACAAGATTCAGCACAACGATGCGCTGCCGGGCTCCGGCACCGCCAGCTTCGTGCAGTCCATGACCGGTAAGACCGACATCGCCGGCGCCGTGGGCACAGACTACGGTCCCTATCTGCAGCAGATGCCGAAGAATCCGTTCAACAATCTCAACACCGTGCGTATCGACGGCGCCGCCGCCGGCGCGAACAGCGAAGGTTGGAGGTTCGACTCCACCAGCGGAGCATTTGTCGCCGATGATTCCGCCGCACATGCGGCGCTGTAAATGACGATCCGCCCGCCCGTGGAGCGCGGCTGAGATTCAGCCGCCACGGCGGGATGATCTGAACACCGAAACAATGGGCTGACCTCGCTGAATGTCTCATCCAAGCGGGTCAGCCCTTTGCATGGTTATGAGAGACTGCCTGAAGAGTGGAGTCCGATCTGTCATGCTGAGCAGACTATCACATCCCGGCCGGTGGCAGCCTTTCGCGGAGCGAAGGGCTGGTTCGGTTCGGCACTTGCCTTCGGCAAAGGCCGCCACCCAGACGCGATACGCGATACGCAGTACGCAGTGCGGGCAACGAAGCACGAACGACGAAATACGAAATACGGCTTCAGTCTGGCCGAAGCCATGATGGCCACGGTCATCCTCGGGTTCGCGGCCGCCGGTCTGGTGGTTCCGTTCACCAGCGGCGCAGCGGCCCGTGCGTATGGCGACCGCCAGACTCTGGCCGCCGCCCTGGCCGCCGACCTGCTCGAACATATCATCGCCACGCCCTACGGCCAGGTCGTTGGCGCGTGGAACGGCTACAGCGAACCTCCAGGCCAACTGGTCATGGACTTCGATACCGGCCGCCGCTACAGCGATCCGGCCTACGCCCCCTTCAGCCGCGGCGCCACGGCCGCCTATGTCTACGTCGCCCAGCAAGACAGCGCCGCCGCCCCCAACTTCATCCGCGTTACCGTAACCATACGCCACAACGACAAGCCGATGGCCTCCATGACAAGACTCATCAGCAAATAGGCCGAATCCGAAATGCGAAGCACGAAATCCGAACGACGGACGAGGTGGGTGGCAGCCTTTCGCGGAGCGAAGGGCTGGCTCGGCTCGGCCCTTGCCTTCGGCAAAGGCCGCCACCCCGACGCAANNTCACCCTGGTCGAACTGCTGGTGGCCCTGTCCGTCACGAGTATCATCCTCGGTGCGGTCGCGGCCCTGGCCTTCGCCGCCACCAGCGCCAACGACGCGACAAACGAATCCGCCCGAGTGAACACCGAGCTTCGAACCGCCACGCTGCGACTGACCGAGCTGCTGAGCCGCGCGAAGCTCATCGCCGGAACGCCGTCCGGGGATACTGTGGTCTGGGCCCACGACAACGGCGATGCCGCCGGTTACGGCGCAGGCAACAACCAGATCAATGCCGCCGAGGTCGTGTTCATGGAGGTCCACAGCAACAAGATCAACCTGGTCACCTATACGCCGACGGCCTGGACCGTGGACTGGTTCCGCACCAGCACGTTCTCCATCTGGCTTCTGAAGACCGGCTGGGCCGAGTACCTGATGAGTACATACGGCAACCGCAACGAACTCGTTATCCTGCCCCGTGCCGCCAACATCACCTGCTCGCTCGATACCCTTCCGCCTTATACCCGGCGTATCGAAATATCATTCGACCTTCAAACCGACGGTATTGACCACACACACAAGATAACCGCATATCTCCGCAGCCACGCCGGCCATCTGCTCGACGCCGCCGGCGAAATAGCGGCCGATGATGACTGACGCCCCCGGTGCCATGAGACTACGCGTACAGACAAGATGTTTGTGGAATCGCCGGATAGGGCGAAGAGGCGCGGCCCTGCTCGTGGTGCTCTTCATCGTCATGGCGGTGACGGTTGTCTCGCTCGGGTTCCTCTCCCGCAGCGATGCTGAGCTGGCATCGGGCTCCAACATGCTGTCGAACACACAAATGCGGTATCTGGCGGATTCGGCCCTTGAACATGCCCGCGGTCTGCTCTTGAATCCGCAGGGCGTTTCAGGGGAGTTCTGGACCGGCGGGTCGGCCCTGCAACTGGCGGCGGGTGACGACTACTACGACCTGGCCATCACACGAGCGCCGGGCGGCTATTGCACCTACAACGCCGTCTGCACCGCCTACCGTAACACCAACGGCGAGCGGACGGCCCAGATGGCGCTGACCGGCGCTATCCGGTTGGATCCGTGCATCGCCTTCTACTGCGGCGGCGACGTGGCCCTGTCGTCGCGAATAGCGATTAACGGCGACGTGTACGTCCGCGGTGACCTCAATAACCGGGCCGAGATTGTCGGCGACGCCTACGCGAACTCCTACAGCCGACCCGGCACGATCCGAGGGGGCCGCTACAATCTTGCCGCCTTTTCCGCCGTCGCCGCACCCGTTGTCAATCCCGCCGACTACCCCGACGCCATGGTCATGGTTCCGGACGCCGGCGGCCTGACCAGCAGTCTGACCGTAACGAACCGCACGCTCATCGTCAACGGCGATCTGGTGGTGGACAACTGCACCTTGGCCGTTACCGCGCCCAAGAACGCCCCCGCCATGCTTCTCAACGGCAGTCTCATTGTCAAGCGAGGCGCCACCGTCAACATCACCGGTTACGTCCGGATCGTCGGCGCCATCGACGCCAGGACGAGAACGAGCACAACCATTCGCGGCGCGCTCCACCTGAGCGTCCCCGGCAGCATTGTCGTGGAGATCGACATCGACGGCAGCGGCCGGGTGGTCATCACCGCCGATCCGATGGCCGCCGCGCTGAGAATCCCCGGCACCCCGTCCCAGAACTGGAGCCCCGCCGCCTCCGCCTTCTACAAGAGCATCGCCAGGCAATAGCCTCTTCCGCGCCCGCACCGGGCTTCGCCTCGGCGGGTGCTTATCGGCCTTTCAATACGACTTGGAATATTTTCGGCACCGCCGCGACGCACCCGGCGACGCCGAGGCACTCCGGTAAACGGACCGTGCATCGGCGCCGCGGCGGGCCCTTCATGTCGTCTGTGCCGTTTGTGTCGGTGACAAAGTGCAAAGGCCCGAAATTCTTCCTCTTTTGCGTCGTTTCACAGTCGTTCGCCTGACCGCGCGCCCGCCGGGGCAAACCGGTCCTGCCGTCTTCGCGGCCGGTTCCAGTCGTGGCGGCTGTAGCGGCTGTAATCCGCGGCTGCGCTCCCGATTAAGCCGGGGCGCGGCTATGTCGAAAGATAGACGTAAGTACGTAGATACCACGTATCCGTTGAGAAGGGTCAATTCAGTGAATATGCCGCATCAGACACATTCCTCGTGCCGCGGACAGCTTGCCCGCGCCCTTGCACTGCGCAGCACACCGCGACCCGGCCATTCCGCCGGGGCTTCTGCATCGTCCTGCATGCGCCCGCCCACAGAGGCCGCCTCTCGGCGCGGCGCAGCGCCGGCTAACACACACGCAATACACACGGTCCAGGACACCGGACGAACCGCCGCCAATGCCTTCACGCTCATCGAAATCCTCATCGTGGTCGTTATCCTGGGCATCGTCGCCCTCGCGGCCCTGCCCATGATGTCGTCCGCCGCCTCCGTTCAGATCCGGGCCGCCGCCAATGTCATCGCCGCCGACCTTGAATACGCCCGGAGTATGGCCGTCAGTCGCGGCCAGTGTTACAGCGTTGCCTTTGACAAGAGCACCGAGTCGTACGAGGTCCGCGACCAGACCGGCGTGGTCGTCGCCCACCCCGTCCGAAAAGGCTTCAACTACGCCGTCAACTTCACGGCCGACACCCGCCTCGACAAGGTGGACATACAAAACGTCGACTTCGACCCCGGCTCCGTCCAGACCATCACCTTCGACTATCTCGGCAGTCCCTATGCGGGCGCCGGAACCGCCGCCGGGCTCAACGCGGGTGTCATCACCCTCAGCGCCGGGGCCGCGACCCTCACCATCAATGTCGAAGCCGTCACCGGATTCATCACCGTCTCGGACTAATGGAACAATAACGCCATGTTCGGTTGGAACCTGAAACACAGCAGCCTTAGGCCCATTGCCCTCGACATAGGCCACAGCTATGTCAAGATGGTCCAACTGCAACTCAACAGCGGACGTACCTCCGTCGTCGCCGCCTGCAAGGCGCCCATCAACACCGCCCCGGATGACAATCCCGACAAGAGAACCGATGCCGTCGTCGAAGCCATCAGGCAGATGCTCGCCCGAAACCCCTTCCACGGCCGCAACGTCGTCTCCCATCTGCCCAACAGTGCTCTGCGCATGACCTCCCTGCGTCTCCAGGAAAGCGACCACAACCGCATCATGAAGGCCCTGGCCGGCGAAGTCTCCGACCGCTTCGGACTCAACCCCGATGTAGACATCATCAACTATCTCGTGGCCGGCGCAGTCCGCCAGAACGACGATGTCAAGAACGAACTCATCGTCATCGCCGCCTCCGACGAGGCCGTCCGGGCCCACATCGATGTCCTCGAACGCGCCCAACTGCGGCCCGTCTCCATCGACACCATCCCGACGGCCTTGTACCGGAGTTTCACGAGGTCCCTCCGCCGCCAAGAGGACAAAGAGCGCACCGCCGTATTCATCGACATCGGCGCCCGGTATACCAGCATCGTCTTCGGGCGCACCGGCGAGATCAACTTCGTTAAGCAGGTCCGACTCGGCGTGGATGATTTCGATTCCGCCATCGCCGAGCGTCTCGACGTTCGGCCCGCCGAGGCGCAGGCCCTCCGCGCCAAGTTCCGCAAGGAACGGGCCGCCGAATACGCCACGGTCAGCGCCGCGGACACGGAGCGGCTCCTCGAAGAATCCACCAAACTGGACCCCCAGACCCGCCAGGCCATCGTGGACGCCCTCACCGCCGTCTCCGAGAAAGTCACAGAGGAAATCTCGCTCTGCTTGCGATACTACACCGTCTCATTCCGTGGAAAACGCGTCGAACGCGCCTGGGTCTCCGGCGGCGGCGCTTACGAATCCATTCTACTTAACGTCCTCAAGCGTAAACTCGCCGTCGAGGTCGATGTGGCTTATCCCCTGCGTGGATGTGACACCTCCGGCAAGAACATTGAAGCCAATCTTGGCGGCGACCGCCGCGGCGCCCTCAGCGAATGGGCTGTCGCCATCGGGCTCGGACTCAAAGGATATACGCGGACCCGCATCGCGGCCGACGAGCCCGAGCCGGCCGCCGCCGGCGCATGAGTGCAGTAATGACCGAAGTCGAATTCCTTCCATCATGGTACACGAGCGGCAAACGCCGACAATTCGGCTACCGCACGCAGTACGTCGCTCTCGCCGGCGTGCTCGCCGTCATGGTGGTATGGAGCCTATCCGCCACGCGCTCCATCTCCCGTGCCGAGGCCGAGATCAGCGACCTCGCCATCGCCGAGTCCGGCGCCCGCGCCGTCATCGACCAAGTCGCCGCCGCCAAGACACAACTGGCCGCGCTCAAGACGGAAGCGGCGGCCCTTCGCAGGATCGACTCCCGAATCGACGTCCCGGCCGTCCTCGGCGAGGTCAGCTATCTCATCGGGCCCGGTATTGTCCTGCGCCGCCTCGAACTCACCGCCGAAAAGCTCCGCGCCGAAGCCCCCGCTCTGCCCGCGGCCGCGGTCCCCGCCATCCGTATAGCGCGTCAGGCCATGCCGGTTGCCGCGGACCAGCTACCTATCGGCGACGTCCGCTTCAAAGTCGGCATAGCGGGCCTTGCGGCCGACCCCGCTGATGTGGCGGCCCTCATCGTCAGCCTCGAAGACTCGCCTTACTTCAACCAGGTCGTCCCGCTGTTTTCCCGCACCGTCCTTGTCGGTGCTCGCGGCTCGCTCGAAACGAAACCCAATCCCAACCCGTCGCAACAGCAGACCGCCCCCGCGGACGCCGTCGCGGCCTGTGAATTCGAAATAAACTGCTACCTGGCAAACTGCCGAATCGACTGACCTATGGTCATCCAGGACAGACAACAAGTCGTTATCGCCCTCGTCGCCCTTGTCCTGGGCGCCGTCTTCATTCTCGGGCAATACCTCCCCGTCAGGAGCCGCGCCGACGCCGTCGAACAGACCCGGCGCCGGCAGAGCCTCACGATCGCCCAGGGCGCCGCCGACGGCCACCAGCTCCCCGTTCTCCGCCGGCAGCTCAACAGTCTGCAGGCCGTTGTTGACGAATACGAATCCGGAATCACCGCCGACCGCGACCTGGGCAGCTTCCTGTCCCGTATCGCCGACATCATGAGCCGCCACAACCTCGCCGGCCCGGTGGTCGCTCCCGCCGAAGAGGTTCGGGCCGACGCGCTGACCTGCATACCCATCAATATGCAGTGTGCCGGGCGTTTTCGGGATGTATCCCGGTTCTTCTCTGATCTGACCACCCTCGACCGCTTTATCCGTATCGAGCAGGTCAAGCTCGCAAACGACGAGACTCTCAGCGGTATCGTCACCATGAAAACCCGGGCCGTCGTCTTCTATCGATCACAGTCCGGCCCGAATACAAAATAGCGTGATGGCGTCAAAACTGAAAAACTCGACTCCGCCCGGCCCCGCCGCTCGGCGTCCGCGCCGCGATCGAAGGAAAGTCGTCTTCGCCGCGTGCCTCGTGACCCTCATGGGGCTCATGTGGATGCGCGTCTTTTTCAAAAAGGGCCCGACGACAGCCGCCGCCGAAAGCGGCGCCACCCAGCCCCAGACGTCGCCCGTACCCGTCCCGGCCGACGTCGCCTACGTCCTGCTGCCGAAGGTGCCCGGCCGAAACGACGGCATCACACGCGATATCTTCGCCGCCGCATGGGATGCCCTCGGCCCCCACGCCCAGACCGGGCCCCTCGGCGTCGTTGCCGAGGTCGAGAACCAGGCCGCCATACGGCGACTCGCCGAAACTCTCCGCCTCGAGGCCATCGGCCTCGGCCAGAAGCCGCAGGCCCTTATTAACGGAAAGCTCCTGTCTCACGGCGACAGGTTCACGATTGGAGAAGGCAGATCAAGATTCGAATGCGAAGTAACGGCAATCGCCGATTCCAGCGTCACCCTGGCCTGTGCAAATGCCAGAATCACGCTGAAGCTGGCACCGACGAACGTGAAATAGCTTGTCTCAGGTAGAAAGGTTCGGACCCACCTGTGCCTTGAAGCATACATGGATGAACCCGCATGATCGAGGCGCTCTTGGGTCCCCAAATGGCGCGATCCGCCGCGTAGGCGGTCGAGCCGGTAGGAGTTGAACCATGAATTGCAGTAACAGAACACAGCTACAGCTTGGCAAAAACGTGCTCCTCTGCGGCGCCGTTTTCCTCGCCATGGTCGCTATCAGCGTCGGCGAGGTCGAGCCCGCAATCGAGTTCGAAGCCGCCGAGCCCGTTCAGGTGATAGAAGAACCCTCCACCGAACCCATCATCATCGAGGTCGCACGCGCCACCACCGTCGATCCCGTTGCACCCGCGGCGGCGGCCGGCGCCGACACCCGGTACGAGGTTGTCGACACCGGCGGTGACGGCGTGGTCCGCAAGTCCTTTCGGTTTGAAAAGGACTTCAGCGTCCGCGACGCTCTGACCCTCGTCGCCAGCATGTACGGGCGCAACATCATCCCGTCGAGCGGCGTAGACGGCCAGCTCGGCTTTCGCACCCTCAGCGACGTTACCTTCGAAGAGGCCCTGCGTGCGATCGTCGGCGGCACCTTCAAGTGCTCCGAACAGGACGGCCTCATCCGCGTTTACACCCGCGACGAGTACAAGAAGGTCCTCGAAGACACCGAGCGCCTCACCTACCGGATCTTCACTCTCTACTACCTCACCGCCGCCGAGGCCCAGACGCTCATCACCCCGGTCCTCAGCAGCAACAGCAAGGTCCAGGCATGCAGCGCCGGAAGCACCCTGTTTCCCACGGGCGAGTCCATCAGCAGCGTCACCGGAGGCGGCGCCAGCAATGCCATAAACGACACGATCATCGTTTACGACTATCCTGAGAACCTCGCCCTGGTCGCCGAAATCATCGCGAACCTCGACATCCGGCCGCTCCAGATCCTCATCGAAGCCACCATTCTGGCGGTCAACCTCACTGAGGACACCCAGTTCGGCATTGACTGGACCACGCTGGGCAATGTTGTCACGGGTCTGGCCGCTCCGACGGCCACGGCCGGAAGTCTGGCACGCGGCATGGGCGACTTCATCCGCAACCAAGGCACGGGGCAGGTGACGAAGCCGGGCGGCCTCAGCTTCGCCGTCACGCACGGTGATATGGGGATGTTCCTCCGCGCGATCGAGACCGTCACCGACACGACCATCATGGCCAATCCCAAGATTCTCGCTGTCAACAAACAGCTTGGCCAGGTGTACATCGGCACCAAACTCGGTTACCGGTCGCAGACGACCCAGACCAACGAAAGCACCACCGAGAAGGTGGAGTTCCTCGAGACCGGCACCAAGCTGTCCTTCCGGCCCTTCGTCGGCAATGACGGCTACATCCGGATGGACATCCATCCCAAGGACAGCTCGGGCACGCTGAACGAACAAGGCGTCCCTGACGAGACCTCCGCCGAACTGGTGACCAACATCATCGTCAAAGATGGTGAGACCATCGTCATCGGCGGCATGTTCCGTGACACCGTCACGGCCAAGAAGTCGCAGATTCCGGTCCTCGGCAACCTGCCCCTCCTCGGCGCCGCATTCCGCGGCAATGCCGACCAGGTCATCCGCCAGGAGGTGGTCGTGCTGCTCACGCCGCACATCATCGAGGTGCCCTCGCAAACCGACGCCGCGCCGCGCATTGACGACATCGAGCGCAAACGCTACGCCGCCAAGAACGGCCTGCAGTCCATCAGCCGACCGAGGCTCGCCGAAGATTACTACGAACAGGCGGCCCGCCACTACATCGAAGGCGACAACGAAGCCGCCATGAAGCAGTTGAAGAAGGCGTTGGTCATTCGGCCGACCTACCTCGAGGCCCTTCGCCTCAAGGAACGCATCATGGCCGAAACCAATCCCGATGACCTTCAGAAGATGGAACGCATTCTCCTCGAAGACATCGACAGCAAGGAAGCTCCGAAGTTCAGACGATGGTAACCACACGCCGAGCTTGCTTAAGCTCGTCGCCGGAGCAGCGTGAGGGTATGCTTGTGAAAGTCCATAGAACCGCTCATTGGATAGTGATGGCCATTGTGTCGGGCAGCCTGCTGTTTGCAGCCGTCGCCGCCTGGCAGAATGCTGGCATCGGAGAAGGGACGCAGCCCGCCGGCCGGAGCGTATGGCCCCGAGCCGTACCTCCGGCGTGCTGCGCCATCGCGGCCGTGGGCGTGATCTGGCTGGCATGGCAGTGGGTTTGCCTGGCCGCCGGAATCACGTCCATCGCCGCGTGGGTTGAACGACCCAACGAGCATGATCCGGCAGGGTCCGGGAACCCGCTCGTCACCGGCTTCGTCGACCTCCTTCGCCGCCGGCACGACGAATTCGACAAGTGCCGGGAACAACTCGAAGAATGCGTCCGCGACCTGCGGATACAGCTCCAACTCTCCCGTCGCCGCGAGCAGAACACCGAGGCCGTCATCCACAGCATCTGTGACGCCGTAGTCGTCGTCGACGAGTCCGACCGCATCCTCATGGCCAATCGGGCCGCCGCCCACCTCTTCGGCTTCAACGCCGAACAGGCCCGCCAGAAGCGGCTCGGCGATGCTGTGCCCGGCGACAAACAGGTCTTCGTAGACCTTATCGCACACTGCCGCCGCAGCAGAGCCCGCGCTACCCGCCAGGAAATCGAATTCGCCCACGACGACGGACTCCACACCTACGACAGCCTCATCTCCTGCGTCCGCGACGAACGGGACCGCGTCTGCGGCGTCGTCGCCGTCCTGCACGATGTCACCCGCGAGAAGGAAATCTCCAAAGCCAAGAACGACTTCGTCAGCCACGTCTCCCACGAACTCAAGACGCCGCTGGCCTCCATTACGGCCTATTCCGAGATGCTCGTCGACGGCGAAGCCGATGACGAAGAGACCCGCCGGCAGTTCTACGAGGTCATCCAGAGCCAGGCCCGGCGCCTCAGCCGCCTCATCGAGGATATCCTCAACATCTCCCGTATCGAGTCCGGTCTCATCAAGGTCGTTAAGGAACCCGTCAGTCTCACCATCCTCATCGAAGAGCAACTCGACATGATCCGCCGCTTCGCCCGCGAGAAGAACATCGAGGTATCCGCCCGAACGCCTATCGTGTTCGACCAGGTCGACGCCGACAAAGACATGCTCCAGCAGGTCATCGTCAACCTCCTGAGCAACGCCGTCAAGTACACCAAACCCGGCGGATCGGTCACCATCGCCTCCGATGTCGACGACAGCGCCGGAACGGTCACCGTTACTGTCGCGGACAACGGCGTCGGCATACCCGCCGACGACCTTCCCCATGTCTTCGACAGATTCTTCCGGGTCGGCGCCAACAAGGATGTCGCCAAGGGCACCGGCCTGGGTCTCAACCTCGTGAAGCAAATCGTTGAAAAAGTCCATGATGGTCGCGTCTTCGTCACCAGCGAACAGGGCGTCGGAAGCACGTTCGGCTTCGAACTGCCGCTGGCCGCCGGAGCCGCGGCCCTTGCAAGGTAAACAGGCGCTGTATACGCCAGTGTTGGTCCGAGTTGCCGCGTGACCGTACATACTGGAGGAAACTTTATGACAGGCAAGAAAGTCCTTGTGGTCGATGACGAGATTCATATCGTCCACGTCGTCGCCATCAAACTGCGAAACAATGGTTACGAGGTCGTCACCGCCGACAACGGGGCCGATGCCTACGACCTCGCGTGCAGCGAAGCGCCCGACATCATCGTCACCGACTACCAGATGCCGGTGATGAGCGGCCTGGAGTTTCTCGAGAAGCTGCGCGGTTGCGATCGGACGGCCGGCATCCCTGCGGTCCTGCTCACCGCAAGGAGCTTTGCCATCACCGACGAGCAACGTCGGACACTCAAGATCGCCGCCTGCCTCAGTAAGCCGTTCAGCCCAAAGGAACTGCTCGCCAATATTGAGGACATTCTCTACAGCAGCACCGTGACCCAACAAACAGCCTAGATACGCCGCGGCAAAAGGAGTTGAGAGAGCGACCATGCTTAATACCATCAGAGAGAATCTGACAACCTCGCAGTTGACGCTGCTTCGGCAGTTCGGCGACAAGATCGGCCGTCTCGGGCGCAACTTCGCGGTCTTCACCCGTGACGGGCGGGCCATACTCCAGATCGACGGGGGACGGTTCCACTCCGTCCCCAACCGTCTGGCCGACTGCGCCGGCCGTCTCTTCGACCATTATCCCGGCAACCTCGGCGCCGACGGCGGCATCCGGTCCTTCTGCGGCGATGGCCTCATGCTCGCCGCCGCCCTCACGCCCACGCCGACCCACAAGCGCCATCCCGAACCCGTCGCCGCCGCGGTTCTCGACCTTGGCCCCGCCGTGGATGAAGACGATCCCGACCATCGGTGTCTCGTCGAGATGCTCGCCATGCTCTGCGAGACCTTCAGCGCCTCGGCCGGGGCCGAACGCCAAATGGACAAGATCGGCGCCGAACTCGCCCATACATACGAGGAACTGGTGCTCCTTCACAAGCTCGGCATGAACATGAAAGTCACCGAGGCCGACACCAACTTCCTTCAGATGGCCTGCGACAGCCTCACGGAGATCGTCCTTGTTGAGGGCATTGCCATCCTTCTGCCCCGCATCATCGACGATGCCGAACGCCTGACCGTCGCCGCCGGCTCCGGAATCATCGAAGTCGACGAACGAATGGCGAACCTCATGTACAGCCGTCTCGTGGACGAGCTCAACGCCGGCCGCGAGGCCCTGCTCGACAGCGAAGTGGACACGCCCTTCACGTACGACTGGCCCGAGACGCTCCAAAGCGTCATCGCCGTTCCCCTCTACGGCAAGGGGCGGACGGATTCCCAGTACGCCGAGCAGACCGTCGACGGCAACACCGTCGTCGGCCTGATGGTCGCCGTCAACCGCATTGACAAGGACGACTTCGACAGCATCGACATCAAGCTCTTCAACTCCGTCGCCAACGGTTGCGCCGTCTTCATCGACAACGGCCGGTTGTTCCGAGACCTGAAGGAACTCTTCCTCGGCTCCCTCATGGCCTTAACCTCCAGCATCGACGCCAAGGACCAGTACACCCGCGGGCATTCCGAGCGTGTGGCGTTCATATCCCACTGGATCGCCGAGCGGGTCGCCGAGTCGGTCCCGCTGGACGCCGACCAGGTGAACAAGGTCTACCTCGCCGGACTCCTGCACGACATCGGCAAGATCGGCGTCGATGAATCCGTCCTGCGGAAGACCGGGCCTTTGTCGGAGGCTGAACGCCAGCGAATCAAGGCTCACCCGGCCATCGGGGCCGCCATCCTCCAGGCCATTCCCCAGATGAGGGATATCGTCCCCGGCGTCCTGTGCCACCATGAGCGGATGGACGGCCTCGGGTATCCGCAGGGCCTCACGGCCGACACGATTCCGCTCATCGGCAAGATCATCCAGCTCGCCGATACATTTGACGCTATGACCTCGCGCCGCACCTATCGCGATGCCCTGCCCGTGGAAAAGGCGATAGCGGAAATCGAACGCGGCCTCGGCACACAGTTTGATGCACAGATCGGCCGGATCTTCCTCGACAGCAATATCGACGCCCTCTGGAACATCATCCGCGACGGATTCGGCGAGATTCACGGCCTGGACCACCTTAACGAATACGGAAACGCCGCTGTGGGGACCCTCATACGATGAAGCTGAACAAGCAGACATACAACAATGTGGCCGTCGTTGAAATGCACGGAGAGCTCGAATCTGACGTCGTCGAGAGATTCGAGAATACCATCTCCGAGACCATCGCCGACAGCCCCGGCGGCATTGTCCTGGACATGCACGCCGTGGAGTTCATCGACAGCGTGGGCCTCGAATCCCTCATCTGGGCCAGAGACTACTGCAACGACAACCGCTGCGGCCTCCGCATCGCCGGGCTCGGCGACAATGGCCGCAAGATCCTCGAAATCACCCGGCTTCGCGACGAGTTCGATGCCTATGACAATCTCGCTGAAGCCGTCAAGAGCTTCGCCTGACGGCCGCTCCGGACACACTCGAGAAGGGCACACGTATTATGGCTGAAGTGGCAACAGAAAGGAAAATGCAACTCGGGCAACTCCTTGTCGCAAAGGGAGTCGTCACCGACGAACAAATCCAGTCCGCCCTCAACGAACAGAGGAACGCCGGGCACCAGAAGCTCCTCGGCGAACTCCTGATCGACCTCGGCCACTGCACGGACAACGACATCGCCGCGGCCCTGGCCGAAGGCTACGGCGTTCCCTACGCCGCCGTCAGCCCGAAGCTGTGCGACGTGAAGACCTTCGACATCATCCCCCGCGACTTCCTCGAAGAGCACTGCGTCCTGCCCCTCTTCAAAGTGAACAACGTCCTGACCGTCGCCGTCAGTGAGCCGTCCAATGTCTTCCTGATCGACGAGATCGAACGCATCAGCGGCTGCAAGGTCCAGATCGTCTGCTCCACCGCAAGGGATATCCGCGCCACCCTCCAGACCTATCTGCCGGCCGCCAACGTCTTCGTCATCGATGACATCATGGATGAGAAGGGCCTTGAAGACTTCACCTTGATTGAGAGCATCGCCGAGGATATCTCCAATCTCCAGGAGATCGCCGGCCAGTCCCCTGTCGTCAAGCTCGTCAACTACGTGCTCTACAACGCCGTACGCGAGAACGCCAGTGACATCCACATCGAACCGAACGACAACTCGCTGCGGGTTCGTTACCGCGTCGACGGCCGCCTTTACGAAGCCATGCGTCCTCCGCCGCAGATGCACTCCGCGATTGTCTCACGCATCAAGATCATGGCCGAGCTGGACATCGCGCAACGGCGCCTCCCCCAGGACGGCAGCATTCATGTCCTCGTCGAGGGGCGCCCTATCGACCTGCGCGTCTCCGTTATGCCCGCCAACTTCGGCGAGAAGGTCGTCATCCGTGTCATTGACCCGCAGAAAGTGCTCTTCAACCTCGAAGCCCTCGGCTTCACATACGACAACCTCCAGAAATTCCGCAGCGTCATCCAGGCGCCCAACGGCATCGTCCTGGTCACCGGCCCGACGGGCTCCGGCAAGAACACCACCCTCTACGCCGCCCTCGCCGAACTGAACAGCGAAGAGGTCAACATCTGCACCGTCGAGGACCCCGTCGAGTATAACATGCTCGGAGTCAACCAGTTCCAGGTCAACGCCACCGCGGGGTTCGAATTCACCACCGCCCTGCGAAGTCTCCTCCGGCAGGACCCCGACATTATCATGGTCGGAGAGATCCGCGATCAGGATACCGCCAACATCGCCGTCCAGGCCGCCCTCACCGGCCACCTCGTCCTGACCACCCTTCACACCAACGACGCACCCGGCGCCGTCACACGTCTCGTCGACCTCAACGTCGCTCCGTACCTCGTCAGCGCGTCGCTGGTCGGCGTCCTTGCGCAGCGGCTCGTCCGCAAGATATGCCCCAAGTGCAAGACCGAATACGAGCCGTCCGCCGCACTCAGGAAGATCGTCGAAAGAGTCGGCGGCAGGGTCGACAAATACTGGCGGGGCGTCGGCTGTAAGAAGTGCCGAAACGTCGGGTTCGCCGGGCGACTCGCCATCCACGAGCTCTTTGTCCCGAACGATGAGATCATTGAACTCATCAACAATCGAGCCGCCACCCGAACGATCCGCGCCAAGGCGATCGAGGCCGGTATGGTCCCGCTCCAGCTCGACGGCATACAGAAGGTCAACGCCGGCATTATCTCCATCGAGGAGGTCCTGCGAACCACCCAATCGGACCTGCTTCCAACATAAGAGCAACATGGGAATGCGGCTTCACCCGCGCCCGCAGAAAGCGTGTAACCACCCGCAGGGATCCAATGTCTCCGGCGGGCTTGCACGCCGCGCGACGCAATGCAACGCACAGATAGCGAAATACGGACAACGATGCCAGTAACCACAGCCAAGCCGATCCCCCCCACGCTCGACCGCCGGCGCCGCGCCGACACCGTGCAACCCCCGCGCCAGGCCTCTAAGGGCCCGGAACTCGCTCAGATCGGACCCTCTGTGCTGCGGAACGCCAAGGTCAAGTCCACCGAGATTATTCCGTTCGTCACCCAGCTTGCCATCATGCTCGACAGCGGCGTCATACTCAGCGAGGCCCTCGACGCCATCGTTGAGCAGGCCACCGAAGGAACGTTCCGCGACGTTCTCCTCGAAATCACCGACACCGTCAAGACGGGTGAACCCTTCTCGAAGGCACTCTCTCGCTACCCGCGAATCTTCAGTCCGATGTTCATCTCGATGGTCAAGGCCTCGGAAGCCTCCGGCCGAATGGTCGAAATGCTCACCGTTGTCACCGGCTACATCACTTTCGAATCCGAAACCGTCAAGAAGATCAAGAGCGCCCTGACCTATCCCCTCATCATGGCCGCCATGGCCGTTGGCGCCACCGCGACCCTCATGTTCTTTGTCCTGCCCCGCTTCATGAAGATCTATGAAGCGAAAGGCGCGGCCCTGCCCAAGCTCACCCAGGTCATCGTCGCGTTCAGTCGCCTCGTGACCGACCCCCAGGCCATGACAGCCATCCTAACCGGCCTTATCGCCCTGGCCGTCGCCGCCTGGTATTGCGTCCGAACCGAGTTCGGCGTCCGCGCCGTTGACTATCTCAAGATCAAGAGCCCCGTCCTGGGCACGATGTTCATCGACACCATCGTCACCCGGTCCACGCGCATCCTCGCCACCATGCTTAACACAGGCGTCAGCCTCCTCGACGCCATCGAGGTCATTGAAGGCGCTACTCGCAACTACTACTTCTCACAGCTCTGGGCCGCCGTCGACAAACGGATTCGCGACGGTTATCAGCTCTCCGACGCCATCCAACTGTCCTCCGACCGGAACCTCATCGCCCCCGGCGTCATCCAGATGCTCCGCGCCGGTGAGAAATCCGGCAAGCTCGGCGACGTGTGCACCAAGGTCTCCGACTTCTACGAAAAGAAACTCGAAGCCTCCATCAAGAATGTCATGACCCTCATCGAACCGCTCATGATCACCGTCCTCGGCGCCGTCATCGGCACTATCGCCATAGCTCTGCTCCTGCCCGTCTTCCGCATATCGTCCGTTGTCGCTCACTGACCGGGCACGCAATGCGAACGACGATATACGGAATACGATCTACAGCGGGACCGCCACAAGCACCTCGCGACATGTACAGTGATTGCCCAGCCGGCAGACGGCCAGTCGTCCCGGCCCGCTGGCGATGGGCGGGCCCGGGTCTTCCACCGCCGCCCCGTACCCCAGCGTGATATGCGGCAGAAACTTCTCGAAGCTCGCCTGCTCAGGATACGTCCGAATCCACTCCAGCGTCGTCTCCGCGATCCGCCCGCCCCCCGACAGCATCTCCGCCGCCACATCGTATGTCAGCATCGGCCCCAGCCGCCTCATCACCGTCTCATGCAACGTCTGCAGTTCGCGTGTCCGCTCCACCGCGTAGCAGGATACCGCCCGCCCTTGTGCGTTCTTGCACACATACGTCTGAGTAATCCGCAACCCCGTCAAGCGCTTACCTGCCGCAATCGCACGCACCACCACCTCGACGGCCGTCAGGTCCCGTTCGTCGAGGCAACCCATACATAACGACACATGCGGCAATCCTCCCCCTTCACCGAGCACGATTTCCCCCTGACCGGCCGTGGCGAGAGCCGCATTTGCCCGAATGGCGCGCTCGGACACATCCGCCTCCGGCAGCACAACGACATCAACCGCAATCCGCGCCATATTTGCCTAATATGACAGCGCTATGAGGAATCCAATTGTCTGCAATTTCGCCGAAATGTTCGTAGTCGGCTTTGATAGGATTGCTCATTCCGATATTGATAATACCGGGACGTCCGGATCAACCTGCGCCGCGAATGGGGCCAACACTCCCATATCGTCCAAGCCAGAGCATTGGCCGCATCGGCTACCTGCTCCAACGTGATCCGCGGATTTTTCCCCC
>DDXG01000047.1 GCA_002347125.1 Phycisphaerales bacterium UBA2266 | reverse complement strand
GCAAGGGCGGGACGCCCATGCCACATTCACCGGCGGGATACCCGTGCTGCGGGGTCAGTTGCTTTTCTGGCCCTCGGCGGTGGAGCAGTCGGCGCTGCCGGGGGCGCCGATCTTGATGCGGCGGAATGCGACGGTGTTGGAGAAGAGGCGTTCGTCGGTCTTGTATTTGAGGACGAAGGCCTGAAGCTGCTCCGTGGAGGCGGTGACGATGAGCTTGTCGTCCTCGACGAAGGTGTGGGCGACGGCGTCGGGTTTCTCCTGGAGGAGTTTCTCGAGTTCATCCTCTTCGGTCATTCCCACGACGAGATTCGGCTCGACGGAGGTAATCATGGCGAAGGTGTGCAGGCGGGCGAAGTGGAAGCCGTTGTAGGGGTAGGGTTCATCCTCGATGTCCTCCTTGCCGGAGGGAAACACGGCCGGAGCCAGGTCGATGTAGAGATCGCCTCCGAGCTTGAACAGGCGCATCTCGAAAATGCCTTTCTTGTCGTCGTCATCGACGAGGGTGAGCTTGTAGAAGTTGGGATCGCGGTCCTCGAAACGTTCGACGGTCCAGGTCTGTTCGGGTTCGTTGGCGTCCTCGGCCCAGACGCCCAGCAGCCGCTCGTCGAAGGTGAGGTTCTTGTCGGTCTGGAGGGGATGGAGGGTCGAGACCGTGCCGCAGCCGCCCATGAGGACGGCCAGCGTGTAGAAGAGGATTGTGCGAGGGTTCATTTTGTCATCTCCGAAAGTAATGGACCGCGTGGGCGAGAATCCCATCCCGATGCACGTCTATCGGGATCGGGACCCATCTTACACCTCCGAGTGTAAACGAGGGACGATGGACGACAGGAGTCCCGCCCGATGCGGGACCCAGATGCTTCGCTACGCTCAGCATGACACAGGGTAGTTGGCATCGCATTGACGCAGCCTCATTCGGTTGTGCATTCGTTACCTATCGGGGCAGTGCCTTGCGCGTCAGTTCGATCTTGCCGGGGAAGAGGTGTTCATCGTCGGCGTACTTGAGGACGAAGGCCTGGAGTTCCTTCGTCGGGGCGGTGATGAGGATCTGGTTTTCGTCCTGGCGGCAGGCGATGGCGTCGGGATGTTCGGCGAGAAGTTTCTTGAATTCATCGGTGATGGTCATCTTGATGGTGACGGCGGATTCGCCGATCTCAATGCGAGTGAAGCTATGCACGGGTGCGAAGAAGGGGATATTGAGGGGCAACTCGATGTTTGTCCCGTCATCGGACCCTGAGGGCATGGTCTGCGGATAGACATCGAGGAAGAGCTTGCCTTCGAGCTTGACCAGCCGGGCCTGATAGAGACCCTTGTTGCCCTCGGTGTCCGCAAAGGCGAGCTTGTAGACGTTCTTGAGGGCCGGGTCGCTGTGGCGCTCGAAAAGCCATTGTTCGCTGGGCTGGTCGGGGTTGCTGGTCCAGGCGCCCAGGAGCTTCTCATCGAAGACGACGTCCTTGTCGCCGTAGAGGGGGTAAATGCTTGTGACGGGCACACAGCCGCCCAACAGAATGGCTAGTGCATAAAAGAGGGCTTTTCGTGCGTTCATTTTCGTTGCCTCCCGGAGTATGGGGTTTTTGTGGGTCCGGGCCCGTCCGAGTGGAAGAGGCCCTATCATATACGAATATAGCTGGTCTCAGGTTACAGTCAATGGCGGTGGGAGAAACTCAACGACCGAAAGCCAAACACCAAGGCCACGATTCAGAACGCAAGGCCGGCGAAGCGGCGTCCGTGGGTATCCGCCCAATACCTGTTGCTCAGGGCAGCGGGAAGGGGTAGAGTGCCGGGTTTGCATTGCGCATGGCGTTGGCCGAGTCGCCGGTGGCGTCGCCTCCGGCGACGGCGTTCCCGAACGCGGGCGAGACGCCCGCGACACGCGAGGGCAAGATGCCCTCGCCACGCTCACGGGCAGGATGCCCTCGACGCGGAGGCCTGTTCTGCGTAAGATGTTGCTGGTCAAGGATTTATGATGCCGCAGTTGGATACTCTTGCGTGGGTCGTGGCGGCGGTCAGCGCCGTGATGGTGGGGGTCTCGAAGACGGGGATTCCGGGGGTGAGCATCATGATTGTGCCGCTGATGGCGGCCGCGATGCCGGCCGGGCGCAGCGTCGGGGCGCTGCTGGGGATGCTGATCCTGGCGGATATCTTCGCCATCACGTACCACCGGCGCAACGCCGTGTGGAGCCACGTCGTGCGGTTGCTCCCGGCGGCGTTCTGCGGGGTCGTGGCGGGGTACTATCTGCTGCGGGCGATGCGGGACGGCGGCGGCGAGATTCAGGATGCGTATCTCAAGCCGGTCATCGGGATCATCGTGCTGGCGATGCTGGGGGTGAACCTCTGGCGGCGGCGGGATGAGCGGGCGGCCGAGCACGTGCCGCAGCGATGGTGGTTCGCGGCGACGATGGGGGTGATGGCGGGGCTGACGACGATGCTGGGCAACGCGGCCGGGCCGGTGGTGGTGCTGTACCTGTTGGCGATGCGGCTGCCCAAGGTGGAATTCGTCGGGACGTCGGCGTGGTTCTTCTTCATCATCAACTGGATCAAGGTGCCGTTTACGAGCCGGCTGGATATGATGACGGCCGAGACCCTCAAGCTCGATGTGTTGATGCTGCCGTTTATCGGGCTCGGGTCGCTTCTGGGCATCTACTTCCTGAGACGCATCCCGCAGAAGGCATTCAACGCCGTGGCCGAGATCCTCGCGGCCGTCGCGGCGCTGAATCTGATTATCCCGTCGGTGGTGAGGATGGTGGGAGGGTGAGGGACGATCCCGAAGCGAGTTCGGGACGAGGGACGAAGGGGCGCGGCCGTGCGCAACTGAAAACGCAAAACGGTAAGCCCAAAGCCACAATTCAAAGCCCCAAGCCGGTCCTTCGCCAGGGCCTGCGTAGAGTTTGGGGCTTTGAGTTTCAGTTTTGCGTTTTGGGTCTTACGTTTTGGGTTTCTCAGATGATCCCGTGCGGGGGCGATGGGATTTGGGTATGATTGGGGTATGGCCCACAAGGATCTGTTCTTGAATGAGCGGCGGGTGATGCTGGAGGTGCATCTGCGGGGGCGCGGAGTGGTGGACCCGCGGGTGCTGCGGGCGATGGAGGCGGTGCCGCGGGAGGTCTTTGTGCCGGCGGAGTACCGGCACCAGGCGTACACGGATGGGCCGCTGCCGATCGGGATGGGCCAGACGATCTCGCAGCCGTATATCGTGGGGCTGATGACGCAGGAACTGCGGATCGACGGCACATGCGACGTGCTGGAGATCGGGACGGGGTGCGGGTATCAGACGGCCGTGCTGTGCAGGCTGGCGCGGCGGGTCTATACGATGGAGCGGATCGCGGAGTTGTCGGCCGCGGCGCGTGAGAACCTGGGGCGGCTGGGGGCGGCGAACGTGGAGTTCCGCGTGGGCGACGGCAGCGCGGGCTGGCCCGTAGAGCGGACGTTCGAGCGGATCATGGTGACGGCCGCCCTGCCGAGCCTGCCGCAGGTGATTACGGAGCAGTTGGCCGAGGGCGGGCGGGTCGTGGCGCCCGTGGGCGGCGCGTCGACGCAGGAGCTGATTGTGGCCGAGAGGCGACGCGGACGGATGGTGGAACGGCACCTCTGCGGATGCCGGTTTGTGAGGCTGATCGGGGAGCATGGGTTCTCGCAGTGATTGCGGGATTCTTCACCGCGGCGGCCGCAGAGAAGGCGGGGGGCGAGCAAAGGGGCCGCATGGGACGCTTCCTGCTTGACGGGCGGGAGATGCGGTGGTAGGGTTGGTGCGGCTTGTTGGACGACGTGGGATTTATCGCTTAGCGCCAGGAACATGGTAGAAAGGGGCATGATTCTGCATAAGCGATGGCTATTTCATGTCGCATGCACACGCACACCAGAATATGTGGTTCCCCAGTCCAATCTGTGCGGGCAATTCGAGCAACACATGGTGTAAGCGCTTGTGCTATGAGGTGTTACGTCCTGGCGTCAGAACTGCCGACAGCACATCGTTTGTGGCATGTGGCGCACGCAGCCTTGCCGACCCCGCGTTCTGCACTTTCTTGGGTTTCCAGCGGCCGGGGCCCGGACTCCTGAGCCCTCTGCTTACGCCGGTGGTAGCCCGTGCACGCGAAAGACGCGCCTTTCATCTCTGTGCCAATGCACAGATTCTTGTGAGCCGCAATCTTGATAGCCCTGAACTGTTATGGCGATGGCGTGTCACCTTTTACTGGTCTTAGTCGAAGGGGTCGTATCTGGTGGACGTTACTGGCCGCATCTCGTTCTATCGAGGAACTCGTCTATGGTGGAACAGTGCACGGGGGCTATTCCGGTCAGCACTTTCACTTTGTCACACACACCGCTGTCTATGTCGATGTCGAAGACCTCAGGTTGGGCACCTGCTCTTCGGAGACTCCTGTTGAGGAGCCACCGCAGGTAATAGTCTGAACTTGCGAGCGACACACCGAACAGGACCAACCGGGTAGCATTGCACAATTCCCGGTAGGCCAAACTCCAAAGTAAGCCCAGTTTCGGCCATCGTTCAAAGCTCTTCTGCATGGTAGGTGGCACAATGACCGTTGTGAGTGGTCGCCCGCATAGGATACATGGGGCCCCCACTCCATCGTGTATCTCGTCTGAGCCAAGGGGATTCGGAAAGAACTGTTGATGATGCCCACACAACTCATTCGAGCAGTAGAGCCAATCAATGGACCCGTGCAGCTTCAAGTAGAAGCCGAGGTCACGGGTTTCCCAATACAGAGACGGTCTCTCGCCACTCATCAAATGGACCCTGCCCAACACGTTATACATTCTCTTTAGCAGACAGTTCCCGCTGAGGGCATCGTTGCCCTGGCGGGGCGATTGGTTGTACAGGGTATTATCCACCACCAAGTCGTAATTGAGGGTGATTATGGAATCTCGTGACTTCAAGGCCGCGAGTTCGCTACCAAATAGCGCCGCCAGCTTAGAACACTCTTGAAGTTTGGGCGTCTTCAGTCTTTCGGCGACGTACCGACCGAGTTCGATTTGTGCGTCGTAGACGTAGGTGTCCGAACGGTATCCCATTGATCCAAATGAGTCCACACCGAATTCAAGAAACGTCGCCACTGTCTCCAGGTTAGGCACGTCAGCAGAGTCATCGCCAAATCTCTCCTTGATGAATTTCTGTAGATTGTCGTAGCAGCCCGCTCTCAACTCTTCAGGCCGAAAGAAGTCTCTCATCACCGGAAGGCCAAAGTCAGATGCCTTCGAGGCTCCCGCACCAAGAAAGTACACGGTCTTGTCGTCAGAAGAGGACATGAGCAGTCTCCAAGCCGAGCCATATCTCAACCCGGACTTCTGCTGTTGCAGAATCCATCACACGTGCAGAATACAGTACTCTGGGTGAGGTGTCAAATAGTGCAACCAGCAAAACGGAGGCCGCCGGTGTGGTGTCGGGTGCGAGGGGCAACCATGGGGGGTTGCCCCTACGAGGGCGCGGGTGTTTCTGGCCCCTGACCCCTGCCCTTGCACCTGCGCGGGCGGGTTGGTTTACGTCGGTGGGGTGTCTTGGTAGGATGGGGGGTACGGATGGTTCAGGATTTGTCTGGGACTCGGTATGCCGCCGAGATCGTCGTCTGTCAGACGGTGGAGGTTGATTTGAGGGGGCCCGTTTGGTATATTGAGTCTATGACAATCAAGGAACTAGCCTTGAAGACCATCGCGCAACTGCCTGAGGACGCCTCCTGGGCCGACATTCAGGAACGCATCAATTTCATTGCAGGCGTTCGTAAGGGCCTGACGGAACTGGACCGGGGGGAAGGCATCGGTCATGACAGGGTCAGGGAGGAATTTGCGCAATGGCTTACGAGCTGATCTGGGCGCCTTCCGCTCGCCTCGATCTGAGGGAACTGGCTTCCTACGTCGCGGAGTCGCGGCCGGCCGCCGCCGGCCGGTTTGTCAGTCGGCTCTTGCAGACCGTGGAGCACCTGGCGGAGTTTCCGCAGTCCGGACGAGTCGTGCCGGAGTTCGACGATCCGAGTATCCGGGAGGTCATTCGCAAACCGTGCAGAATCGTCTATCGGGTCAAGTCTGCGGACCGTGTAGTTGAAATCGTCCGAGTCTGGCACGCCGCCAGGGGCACGCCTGAGTGCTGATGACGGCGCAGGTGTTTCTGCCCCCCGACCCCTGCCGTTGCTCCTACGAAGGCGGGTTGGTTTACGCTGGTGGGGTGTCTTGGTAGGATGGGGGGTACGGATGGTTCAGGATTCGTTGACAAGGTGGATGTGCGGCCGATTTGACGGCCGGATGGACGGATTGAGGCCGGTTGTGGGTCGCTTCCCATGCTGGGCCCAGATGCTTCCCCTTCGCTACGCTCAGGGTCAGCATGACAACGGGGTGCGGGAGGTTCATGATGGGGGGGCCTGGATGGCACGGTTGAGGATTTCGGGATGAGTGAGGTTGAGTCGAAAACTGAGCGGGGGATGGTGGCCGATATGCCGGTGCAGTTCTTGAAGGGCGTCGGGCCGGCTCGGGCGGAGGTTTTTGCGAAGCTGGGGGTGCGGACAGTGGGGGAGCTGCTGGAGTATTATCCGCGGGACTGGCGGTTCGCGGCCGGGGGGGCCAAGATCGGGCGGCTTCGCGCGAACCAGCCGGCGACGGTGGTCGGCCTCGTAGAGGCGACGGACTATCAGGGCTGGCGGCGGCAGCCGGTTTTTGAGGCGCTGGTCAGCGACGAAACGGGCGTCTGCCGGGTGATATGGTTCCATGGGGCGTACCTGCGCAACCAGCTTGAGCCGGGGCAGGTCGTGGCCCTGACGGGCAAGGTCAAGGTCTACAAGCACCAGAAACAGTTCATCAATCCGCAGTTCACG
>DDXG01000331.1 GCA_002347125.1 Phycisphaerales bacterium UBA2266 | reverse complement strand
CGACGTCGCCGACGTGCTGCGCGACCGCCCCGGCGCCTTCGGCCTGGGCGACGAGGACTTGGTGCTTGGCGATCAGCGGCCGGGCGATGCTCGTGCCCAGCAGGTACGCACGCTCGTAGACCGCCCCGGCCTTGAGCATCGGCCAGAGGTACTCCTCGACGAACTCCTTGCGCAGGTCCTTGACGATGCACTTGACCGCCCCGCTGGCCAGGGCCTTCTTCTTGATCCCCGAAAGCTCATCGCCCTGGCCCAACTCCGCCGCGAAGGCGATCACCTCGTAGCCGTAGGTCTCCTTGAGCCACGGCAGAATCACACTCGTATCCAACCCGCCGCTGTAGGCGAGCACCACCTTTTCTTTCTTTGCCATTGAATCTCAACCTCACACGATAGAACCCAACTTCAGTCACACGGGGCCTCATACGGGCCTGTCCAATCCCAAGGAACACCGGGGGCTGCGGAAGGCCCGACACCGGCGCTGCGCGTCTAAGGCGCAATCCCAGTCCGCTGACTCGCCCGGATAGCGAAAGGCCACGGCAAAACTTGACAAATAGGCAAGATCCTCGCGGAATGCCTCCCACTGGGGTTCCAAATCGAGAATCCGGTCAAGCAGCGAGACAAGATCGTGGGTCTTTCCGAACGTGGCGCCGAATTCACGGCCAACCTGCCGCCCGAACTGTTCTATTTCATTCATCGCAACCATAGCAGACGTCCTCATGCCGCGATGACGATACCCTCGCGTCTGGCAATATCGAGGATCGGCCGACTCTCGTCGGTTTCCCATTCCCGCTGGCCGCACGGGATGGGCTCAATGCGGCTGTCGGCTGCGAGCGTGGCGTGCCAGAGCTTCTCGACCAACTCCACACTGCGGGGACCGTCCAACTCCGGGGCAATCACGACCAAGTCGATATCACTCCATTGGTCGGCCTTCCCCTGAACGTAGGAACCAAACAAGACGGCCCGCCGAGCATGAATGCCGAACGCTGGCAATCCCGCCAGATACTGTCTGACTGCTCCTATGACTGTCGTTTCAACCATATATGTCTTGCCCCGCAAACGTGCAGGCCGCGGTTCATCGCACCACGCTCGCCGGCATAATCATGACTACCGGGCCACGCCATTATACACCATCCATGCCGGCGGGATACTGGGTACCACCCGATCCGTCATTTGGCGGCGAGAAGGCCAAGGACCACACTGCGCATAAGGCCGGGGTCGGCGCCCTGGCCGGTGAAGAGGCGGAACTGGGCGAGGGCCTGGTTGACGAACATGGTTACGCCGTCGATGGTGGTGGCGCCCGCTTGGGCGGCTTGGGTCAGCAGCAATGTCTGAACCGGGTTGTAGACCGTGTCGAAGACGACCACCCCCGGCCGGATGCACTCGGCGGGCACGGGCGTGGCCGCCGTGTTAGGGACCATGCCAATGCTGGTGCCGTTGATGATGAGGCGGGCGTCGAGCCGGGGCAGGGCATCGAGACCCGCATAGTCGCAGCCGAACTCGCCGGCAAGTGCCGCGGCCTTCTCGACGGTGCGGTTATAGATGGTTACGCGGGCTCCCGCATCCCGTAAGCCCGCGACGATGGCTCGCGACACTCCTCCGGCCCCGATGACCGCCACCGGCACGGCAGCCAAGCCGGTTCGGTCAATGCCAAGTGTGCCCGTGATGGCGTCCAAAACGGCGGCGTAGTCGGTGTTGTAGGCCGACAGTCGCCCATCGTCCGCAACGACAATCGTGTTGACCGCCCCGATTCGCTCGGCGAGCGGCTCGACCCACCCGCCCTTGGCCTTGACATAGGCAAGAGCCGCCGATTTGTGCGGAATCGTCACGCTGAATCCGCGAAAACCCAGCCACGGCCGGGCCGCCACGGCATCCATGAAGGCGTCGAATCCCCCCTGCCCGCCTTGAACCAGCAGCGGCAGATACAGCCGGTTCATGTCCGCCTCGGCGAAACAGGCGTTGTGAATCGCCGGGCTCATGGAATGGGCCACCGGGTCCGCAATAACGCCGAACAACGCGGTCTGCGAGTCGATTCGGGCGTATCTATAGGAATTGCGGGACTGTTCCACCGTCAGTTGCCCGGGGGCCGTCGCGGTCTCAGGGGTCAGGCCCGCGAATGTAACGAATCCGCCGAGCTTTGGGGCGAGGATACGGCTGATCAGACCTGGCTGGCCCATGCACAGGACGATCAGGTCTTCACCAGGGTGTTCGTGAAGAAGATCGAAGGCATCGAAGCAGTCGGTGATGTGGCCCGGCGTATAGACGATCTTGGGTATGATAGCCGAGCCGACCGACGCGATCTCCGTGTATAAGTCCTTAATATTATTGAACTTACCAGAGAAGTCATGAGCCGAGAGAATCAACCGGCTTCTGGGATGCACCTGCAGAATCTTCTGGATCCGGGCCTGGCTTACGGCCAAGCGGTAGTTGGCATACTCGACGTCGATGAAATCGGCCCCACACTTGGCGGCAGCTTCGAGAGCCGCCAGCCTCAATGCCAGGGGCCAATCGCGGGCTCCACCCTCGGCCTTGTCGCGGCAGGTGGCGATGACAGGCAAAGGGTCGACGCACTGGGCGGCAATCTCAGCGAAAACCGCGGTCACAGCATCAACCGTGAGGCTCTTGAGGTAGTCCAGACGCAATTCCAGCATCTCGGCGCGGGCGGTCTGTGCGGCCAGGGCCTGCTGGCCGGCTTCGGCCGGGGTGACGGCTGTAATAGGAACGGCCAGTTTTGTCATGGCAAAGTGGTATAGCATCGCGGGCATGCGATAGCAAGGGCAATCCAGCGGACACGAACCAGCCTCGCTACCGGCTGGCCCCAGGGGATGGACACGCGTCTTGGAGGGGGTAGTTGCCAGCCATTTGCCGACGGCGGTAGGGAAACTGCGCTTTGCGCGGATTTTTGTTGCCGGATTGTTATAAGACCATGTAAAATCTAGTACTTACCACGTGTACCATCTTGACGTCCGGGGGGCCAAAATGGTACAATACAGGCTGTGGTTGTCATGGTTTTTATCCGGTGAAGGGTGTTGAAAAACTGGGGTTTTCCGTAGTAACTCCTATCTGGCCTGCCTTCGACCCCTTTCATCCGACTCGATCCGACATTCTGTGAGAAGTAAGGAGTCGACAATCAAGTCCACCGGGCGCCTGCTGATAGTCGTTGCGATGATGGGGCAGTGGTGGTGCGCGCCGGGGTGGGGGCGGCCGGTAAACGATGGTCAAGCCCGCAGGGCCGTGACGGGATGGCTGAGGACGGATGCGCGTCCGCTGGAGACCCCTCTTGGCCGGGAAGTAGCGGGGGTCGAAGTCATCAGAGGCGAGGGTCTGGCCGTCTGTTACGCAGTCAGACTGCGGCCCACGGGATGGGTGCTCGTGGCCGCTGACGACGAGATCGAACCGATTATCGCGTTCTCGGCGAACGAGGACCTGGATATATCGGAGGCAACCCCCTTGGGCAACCTCGTCAGGCGAGACGTTCGGCGGCGTTTGGCGCGTCGGTCCGAGCCCGGCGATCGGGAAGGCCCAGCCGTGGCGGCTCGACGAACGCCCCGGGAGAAATGGGACCATTTGGCCATTCGAGGCGAGGGCGATGACAGCACGGCGACACTCCTGGGCGCGTCAACGATTTCAGACATGAGGGTGCCGCCGTTGCTGGCGGTTCGCTGGGGTCAGGGCGATGTGTGTGGACAGGCGTGCTTCAACTACTACACCCCCAACCAGTACCGTGCGGGGTGCGTTGCCACGGCAATGGCGCAAGTGATGCGGTACTATCAGCACCCCACTGCTGGAATTGGTCGTCGCAGCTTCGAGATACGAATCGATGGCCAGATCTGGACGGGCGTGACCATCGGCGGCGATGGCTCAGGCGGGCCCTATCTGTGGTCTCTCATGAGCGAAACCCCCGATTGTTCCACCACGCCTCAACAGCGTCAGGCCATTGGAGCGATTTGCTATGACGCCGGGGTCTCCGTGGGGATGAAGTACACAGCCGCGGATTCGACGACGGATACACTCAAGGCGGCCGATGCGTTGACCGGCACGTTCGGCTTTGCGCGGGCTGTCAGAGGCTATAACGGTGGATCGGACATCGGCGCAGGACTTGTGGTGATGTTGAACCCAAACCTGGATGCCGGGGCCCCGGTTATTCTCGGGGTCGTCGGAGCCAGCGGACATGCGGTGGTCTGCGACGGCTACGGTTATAGCGAAGGAACACTGTATCACCATCTGAACATGGGTTGGAACGGCTGGCGGGATGCGTGGTACAACCTTCCCAACATCGACTCGGAGCCGTCCTACAGTTCCGTACACAAATGTGTCTACAACATTCAGACGACCGCGGCGGGCGAGATCGTCAGCGGACGGGTGCTGGATGCCGGCGGCCAGCCCCTGGCCAATGCCCAGGTGTATGCAAGTCAGGCGGTTAAAGGCGCCACCTCGCCGATGACGGCTGTGACAGACGCCAGAGGCATCTACGCCTTCGCCTTCTTGAAGTCGGGTACGTCCTACTCCATAACACCGTTTGTCGACGGGCATCAATTCGGCGGCGCTGTGGTCAAGACGGGCGTGAGTCTGAATGACCGGGCGGTGTCGGGCAATTACTGGGGCCTGGACTTCACGGGCAGCCCCTTGAGCATTACGGGGATAACGCCTTCGTCGGGGCCGAGCTGTTCGTCGCTCCGGATTCAGGGGGTGAATTTTGGTGTGTTGCCCGGGGCGGTGCAGTTTCTCGGCGGCGGCGCCGCAGAGATCATCAGTTGGAGCAATACGACGATTTACTGCCGCGTCCCGGCGGGGACGGTCAGCGGGGACGTCCATGTTGAGACGGCGGAGCTTCACCGTAGCACGGGCAAGTATTTCCGAGTGACGAATCCCAACTTTCTCCTGGCGGATGTCAACGGTGGATTTGCGAATATGGAGAACGGAACCGCTCCTTATCCGTTCAGAACGGTTCAGCAGGCCGTTGACGCCGCCGGCGACGGCGATTCCGTGTTGGTCGCACCAGGCATCTATCGAGAGAACATCCGTTTTCGCGGCCGCAACATTATTGTCCGCAGCCTGGAGCCCGAAAACGAGATGTATGTGTCCACAACAGTCCTCGACGGGCGAGGCGCCGGACCGACAGTCACGTTTGACGGCGGCGAAGGCGCCGACTGCCGGCTCTCAGGTTTCACAATTACCGGCGGCAGCGCCGCCAACGGCGGCGGTGTACTATGTGTGGGCGCCGGGCCGACCATCACCCGCTGCGTGATTGCACAGAATACCGCATCAACATCAGGCGGAGGATTGTTCAATACGAATTCGGCGACGCCTGTCGTCAGTGATTGTCGGTTCATCGGCAATGCGGCGGCTTACGGCGGCGGCGCGGCCAATTCCGCGAGCGATGCGTGGTTCGACCGTTGTGAGTGGGTCGGCAACACGGCAACCCGCGAAGGCGGCGCCATGCACAATAACGGCGGCAATACCCGGGTGAGGGATTGCCTGTTCAACGGCAACCACTGCTCCGACGACGGCGGCGCGGTGTCGAACAACGCCGATATGACCGTCCTGGTCGGGTGCGTCTTCAACGGGAACACGGCGGCGGACCGCGGGGGTGCATTGTTCAACAAGTCGAGCCAGAGTTACACGGTTCGTAGCCGGTTTATCGGCAACTGCGCCGGCGACAAAGGCGGCGCGGTGGCCAACTACAATGGTGTTCCGGCCGTCGTCGGTTGCGTCCTGGCCGCAAACCGGGCAACCGGTGACGGGGGTGCAATCTACAGCTCGAATCTCGCCCAGCCGCTTGTCGTCGGTTGCACCATCTGCGGCAACGAAGCCCGGGGCAAAGGCGGCGGCATATTCAATTACGGCAGCACCCCGACCGTGCGCAATACGATTCTGTGGGCGAACGTGGACGCTTACGGCGTCGGGGAGGCGGCCCAGTACCAGGGAAGCATCGGCTCGATCCAGTATTCGTGCGTACAGGGCTGGACCGGCGCGCTGGGTGGAGCCGCCAACACGGGTGCTGATCCGTTGTTGGTGAGCCTGCCCAGAGATGGGGGCGATGGTTTCGGTGTCGGCGGCAACGACCATGCGGGCAATCTGCGGCTTTCAACCGGTTCGCCGTGTATCGATGCGGCCGATAAGGGCGTGCTGGAGGCGGCAGGAGCCGTTCTGGCCGCACGGGGTCTGCCGGATGTTCTCGCTCGGGACGTCGACGGCATGCCGCGGTGCCTGGATACCCCGGCGGCCGCGGACACCGGCACGGGCACGGCCCCATTCGCCGATATCGGGGCCTATGAGTTCACGAGCCTGATTGCCCACTGGAAGTTCGACGAGGCCGTCGGGGCTATCGCGGGGGATTCGGCGGGCGACAACAACGGGTGGCTGTCCGGACCACGCTGGCAGCCGGGCGGTGGACGATTTGGCGGTGCGCTGCGTTTTGACGGTGTGAATGACCAGGTGGCGATTCTGACGGAAGAGCCGTTCGACCTGACCGAGGCCATTACGGTCTCGGCGTGGGTCTACTACGAGGGGCTCAGCCACGAATACCAGACAATCATCGCAAAGGGCGACTCCGCGTGGCGGCTGTCCTTCTATCAGAACGAACCCATCGCGCATTTCGCCGTAACGGCCGGGCCGCCCTGGTATCATGTCAACAGCAGCGTCGAGCTGGCGTCTCGCCGGTGGTATCATCTGTGCGGCACGTTCGACGGCGAATACCTGCGGCTCTACATTGACGGGCAGTTGGATCCGGCCGGCCCGGTGGCCCTGGCCTGCAAGATCAGCGTCAATGACCGACCGGTGCGTATCGGCGAGAACGTGGAAAAGCCGGGGCGTTTCTGGAACGGGCTGCTGGACGACGTGCGGGTGTACAACTATCCGTTGGACGCCACCCAAGTGCGTCGTTTGCTCTGCGAGCACCCAAGCGTGGCCGATCTCAACGGGGACTGCCTCGTAAATATGGCCGATCTGGCCATCCTGAGCCGGCAGTGGCTGGAGGGCCTGCCGGGCCTGCCGGGGCAATCGGGCGATATCGCACCGGAAGGAGGAGATGGTCGGGTTGATTCGGCGGACCTGGCGATGCTCGCCCAGAACTGGCTGCGGGGAGGCAAGTAGCTCGGCCTCGATTCGCTGCCCCCAAGGGAGACGGCCGGCGGCTGCATCCGATGTAAGTGTCGAAAGCACTTGCGTTTGCGGGCAGCCGGCGGTATCATGGCTGTTTTATCACCTACTGACAGTACGTAATTTGTGTGCGCCTTCGACGGACAGACGAGACCAACGCCATGCTTTGCCACGAGGTCAAGATACCGCCGACTCCCGGTGGCGGCTACCGGATCACTATCGGCACCGGACTGCTCCCGACGGTCTGGGAGCGGATGCGGGCCGATTTCGCCGCGTCCACGCCGTTTGTCGTGACCGATGAGGACGTTGTGGCGGCAGGGCATCTGTCGCGGCTCGTCGGGGCCAATGAGGCGGCTTGTTTCGTGATCCGACCCTCCGGGGAGAAGTCCAAGACGGTGGACACAGCCGTGGCCATCGTCGAGACCATGGAGAAGGCCTTTCTGGGGCGAGACAGCATTGTCTTGGCGCTCGGTGGCGGTACGGTCGGCGATATCGCGGGCTTTGCCGCGGCCGTGTTCAAACGTGGCGTTCCCGTGGTGCAAATCCCAACCACGACCTTAGCCCAGGCCGATTCAGCGGTCGGGGGCAAGACCGGCGTCGATTCCAGTGTGAGCAAAAACGCTTTCGGGGCGTTCTGGCACCCGGCGGCGGTGTATATCGACGTGGCGACAGTCAAGACGCTGGACGAGCGGCAGTATCGGGCGGGGATCGTCGAGTCAATCAAGCACGGTCTGATCGCGGATTCGTCGTATTTCGAGTTGATAGAGGCCAATATCGATGCGATTCTGGCCCGGGATACGGGTGCTCTGGAGCAGATAGCCTTGGCGAACTGCCGGATTAAGGGCGCCGTCGTCGAGGCCGACCCCACGGAGCGCAATCAGCGGCGGATGCTCAACTACGGCCACACCATCGGCCACGCCGTCGAGGCGGCCAGCGGCTACGGACTGCTCCATGGGGAGGCTGTGGCGGTGGGCATCGTCGCGGCCGGTCTGATCGAGGCGGAGATGGGCCTGGCAAACGGCGACCGACTCGGCAGAATCCGGGCATTATTCGAGAGGCTCGGTGTTCCTAGGGCGAAATCGGGTGGGATAAGGCCCTCAGAGCTGATGGACCTGCTCAGACACGACAAGAAGGCGGTTCACGGGTGGCCGAAATTCGTGCTGATTGAGGGTATCGGACAAGTGTATGTGCGGAACGGCGCCTATGCGGTCGACGTCCCGCCTGAAATCGTAAACAGTGTATTGGAAAGACTTTAAGACAATTAAGCGGACACAACTATGTTCAGACCGGAAATCAAGGTGCTTGACTGTACGATCCGCGACGGCGGGTTGATCAACGACCATTTCTTCAGCGACGAGTTCGTCCGGGCCGTTTACGAGGCCCTGGCCAGGAGCGGCGTGGACTACATCGAAATGGGCTATCGGAGCAGCCGAGAGCTGTGTCCGCCGGAGAAATTCGGGGCCTGGAAGTACTGCGACGACGACAAGATTCGGCAGATCACCGAGGGGATCGAGTCGGACATCAAGATCAGTATCATGGTGGACGCGTACCGGGTCAAGGAACAGGTCTTTGCCCCGGCCGATGAAAGTCCGGTGGATATGGTCCGATCGGCCATCTACGTTAAGGACGTGGACAAGGGCATTGACCTGATCAACCGGTGCCATGACCTTGGGTACGAGACGACCGTCAACATCATGGCGGTGTCGAAGGAGATCGAGCCGGATATCGTCGAGGCCCTCGACCAGCTCGCCAAGACGCCGGTTGATGTGGTCTACGTCGTGGACAGTTTCGGGTCGATGTACTGCGAGCAGATCGAGTACCTGGTCAAGCTCTACCGCGAACACCTGCCGGGAAAGGAAATCGGCATCCACTGCCACAACAACCAGCAGCTTGCGTTCGCCAATACGATCGAGGGGATCATTCACAACGCCAATTACGTGGACGGCTCCCTGTACGGTATCGGCCGCGGGGCGGGTAACTGCTGTCTGGAGTTGCTGTTGGGTTTCCTGAAGAACCCGAAATTCGACCTGACGCCGGTGCTGCGTGTCATCCAGGAGCAGATGATTCCCATGCTGAAGGACATCGAATGGGGTTATATGATTCCCTACATGCTGACCGGTGCTCTGAACGAGCATCCGCGGCACGCCATCGCCATGCGCAAGACCGCGGACAAGGACAAGTACGCTGAGTTCTACCAGGAACTGAGCCAGACGCTCTCGTAAGGCCGGCGTTTTGTTGCATTGACTTCTGGAACGAGCCGCCGCTCTCTTGCGCTGCGGTTTCTTTTCCGGCCGGGGGGGGCGCCGTGCGTACGTTTAGCGTTTGGCGTTGAAAACCTCCACCCGCGGCGGTATACTCCAGACAGTATGCGAAGAGCCGATGCGGTGCATCGGTGCCCGTACCGTGAACCTAATGCTGTCGGAGGTACGCACATGTCAGGCTCCAAGGAAGACCGCAAACCACTATTCTGCCCTAAGACGGGTCGGCCGATTCGAGCTAACTGGATGTACGGGTATCTGCGGTGGCTTCTGCCGATAGCCGGGCTGCTATCGCTGGTCTGGTTTCTCATCCGGGTGATTCCCAAGCCTTCGCGGGCGACCTATCCGTGCCAGAGGCTGGCCTTCCCGCTGGCCTCGGCCTTCGTAACGTGGGTGGTCGGCCTGGTGGCCTCGGCGGCGGCTTTTCGCAAGGCCCGGTGGAGTCTGGCCCGGCGGCGCTACGCCCTTGCGGCCGTGTGCCTGGCGACCGGTGTGGGGGCGGTATGGCTGAGCCTGAGTCTGACGGGGGATTCGTCCGCGGTGGCCGAGCCCCATGCCGTCAATCAGCCCATCGGAACAGCCCGCGGCATCTATCCGGGGCGGGTGGTCTGGGCGCACGACCCGCAGGCGACCCAGTGGCCGGGGCCGGGCAACGGACACCACTGGGAGGACCGTTACACGGACCAAGAGAGGGTCTGCCGGATGATGGCCGCGACGCTTCGGTCGCTGACAGGCTGCAATGATGAGGCCGAAGCTTGGGACCGGATGTTCCGCTACCTGAACAAGGCCCGAGGCAAAGGCGACGCGGGCTATAAGGCGGGCGAGAAGGTGGCGATCAAGGCCAATCTGGTGGGGTTCATCAAGAGCCATCGGGCGGTGAATACGGAGACTTATGAATGGCAGGACTGGCAGGACTATATGAACACATCGCCGCAGATGGTCATCGCCCTGCTGCGGCAGTTGACCGGCAACGGCGGCGTGAAGGCGGCGGATGTCTCGGTGTGTGATACGCTGGCGAACATTCCACATCCGTATTTCGAGCTGATCAGGCGGGAGTTTCCCGGTGTCACCTTTGTGGACGCCGACGGCAAGTTCGGCCGGGCCAAGGCGACGCCGTCGAACGTGCCCTTATACTGGAGTTGCCGTCCCGAAGGCGTCACGCAGGACTACATCCCGACATGTTTCGCTGAAGCGGAGTACATCATCAATTTCGCCAATCTCAAGGCCCACAGCGGCAGCGGGGTCACCCTCTGCGCCAAGAACCATTACGGCTCGCTGATTCGCACA
>DDXG01000399.1 GCA_002347125.1 Phycisphaerales bacterium UBA2266 | reverse complement strand
ACAGAGTCGTGGCCGGGGCGTATGGGCATGGAATGCCCTGTGGGCCAAATGGCATCGCTGTGGAGCAAGGAAGTGACAATGTCACCCCTGCGAAGGCAGGGGTCCAGAAGGAACTGTCCAGTGCCCTCTGCAATTCCCTGTGGGCGAAAGGACGCCATCCCGGAGCAAGGCTTGGGGTCTTGGGGTTGTGGCTTTACGTTTCGGGCTGCCCGGCGGCCCGCATGTGCAACCCCGACGCATCGTGTCACGCAAACCACTGCTCGACGATTTCGTCGACGGCCCCCGGCAGGATGCCGATCAGCCAGGCGAAATCTATGATGGAGAAACGCTTTCGCATCTCGTGGGCATGGAGGATCGCCTGGCGGAATTCGTCGGGCGTTCGTCCCACATCGGCCGCCCGGACGGCCCCGCCGACGTCCGTGAGCCACTGCCGGACTCGCCCCGGCGCTATCACGATGGGGCCAATGCGCTGTCGCAGCGACTCCCAGAATCGCCCGTCGCGGATTCTCTCAGCGGCCAGGCGATAGACCGGCTGCTTGGCCTGATACTGTGCGGCCACGGCGTCGGCGATGCGCTCGCCGGCCCACCAGGAGCGGTCGATCCCGCCGGGGAGCTCGGCGACTGTCGGGCTCTCAATGGCCAGGAGCCGATCGTAGAGGGCCGCCGCCAGCAGGGTCCCCAGCCCGACCTGTCGGCCGTGCAGGTCATGTCCCCAGCCCCTGGTGTCGGCGACCATGTCGAGGGTGTGGCTCAGCAGGTGCTCGCCGCCGCTGGCCGGGGCGCTGGTTCCGACCAGCGTCATGGCGACGCCCGCCCAGAACAACGCCTCGAACAGCCCGTCGATGGCCTCGGTCTTGCCTTCGGCGATGTCCGCCGGGCGGGTGAGGAACAGATGCTCGAACCGCTCAATCAGGCAGGCACAGAACGGGCAGTAGTATTCGTCCAATAGCAGCGTATTGGTCACCCAGTCGGCCCGGCTGAAGAACTTGGCGATGGTGTCCCCAAAACCCGCCGCCGTCATCTGCGCCGGGGCCGCGGCGATGATGGTCGGCCGGGCCAGCACCGCCAGCGGCGGGCGGGCCTCGATCAGCGTCTTGACGCCCTCGACGGTCGGGGCGACGTTGGCGGCCGAGTAGCCATTCATCGAGGCCGCCGTGGCGACGACCATATAGGGCAGCCCCAGGTCGAAGCTGACCCACTTGGACAGGTCGTTGACCACGCCGCTGCCGACGGCCACGACCAGATGGGGTTTGCGCGACCCGATGGCGCGACGAAGCGTCTGGAAGGTCTCGTCGTCGCATTTGGGCGACTTGCCGTGCAGGTCCGCTATCAGGATGCTCTCGACGTCGTATCCGGCGTCGGCCAGTACGTCGCCGACGGCAGCCCCGCAGACGGCCTGGGTCCGCGTATCGGCGACCACGGCCACTCGACGCACGCCGCCGGTGCAGCGTTCAATCAACGGGCCCAGCGCCTCTATCGCCCCGGCCTCGTAGACAAACTCGCGAACGGGCAGTTCGTGCCGTCGGCCGCATTCGCAGTTGAAACGGGTCCCCAGAAGCCCGCCCAGTTCCTTATCCACAGTCTCTTATCTCCTGATCAACGTTCGATCCTGCATGCCATATCCGCCGCGAACACGGGTACGGTGACGCCGAGCGACCCGCCTCTGCTCTCGACCTGCACGGTTTCGACGACCTCGCCCGCCTGCGTATCCCACCAGGTCACACGATAGGCCCCATCGGCCAGACCCGGGACCGTCAGCCTGCAAGACGCCACCGCCGGCGGCGTCTTGCCCTCCATGATTACGGTATGCCAGTTCGTCCGCGAATCGCTCAGCCACAGGTACGCCCGGTCGTCGCCCTGATAGCCCAGCACCCGAACCGGCTCGCCGACCGAGGCGTCGGTGATCTTCAAGCCCGCGAACGACACGCCCTTGAGGAAATCCGCCAGCGGCTTGTAGTGCCCGTAGGCATTCTGGCGGTCGAGCAGGTCCCACCACCAGAACATGGCCGTGCCGCTGCTTCCGGCAAACGCCGAAGCCCAGAGGCTGCGGCGGAAGTGGATACCCTGGGCGTCGGTCTTCATGTCGTCGCTGAGGCCCCACTTGGGCGTCGCCAGGCCGAACTCGCCGATAAGGACCGGCTTGGCGAGGCCGTTGTCCCTCAGGAACTTCGTCAGGTCGACGATCACGGCCACCTCGTCCCTGTAATCGCCCTCGACCTGCGGACGCATGTAGTGGTGCAACTGGCCAATGTCCAGGCAGTCCAGTCGGATATCCCGCGCCGAGGGATGCCAGGTGCTGGTCGTCCAGGGGTGCCGGTAGACGTCGATCTGCTCCAGATAGCGCGCCAGTTCCCCGTAATAGGCATCCGTCGGCTTGCCGGGGTCCATCTCGTTGAAGCACTCCCAGGCCGCCACGGCCGTCGAATAGCCCCACCGCGCGACACAGTACCGCAGGAACTTCTTCGTGTCGGCGGTGGCCCGGTTGTAGTCCTCGCTGCCGACCTTGGAGAGGCTGTCCATATACAGGTCGCGGTTGACCGCGCAGAGCATCAGGTAGATGCCGTGCTTCTCGGCGCTGCCGACCAGTTCATCGAGCATCGCACAGTCGATCTGATTATAGGTCCCCCGCTCACGGCGATTGACGTCCGCTTCCCAGAGCAGTTCCGCCCCGCCGGAGGCCTCGGTCAGCGAAAGCCCGTCGAGATAGACGTTGCCATCGCCGACGGCCGCGACCGAGATGCGTCCGAGGCGGTTCTCGCCGGCGCCCGTGGTGAATTCTCGCCGAAAGCCGGTCCACTGGCCGGCCTTTTCCGCTTCAAACCGTGCCTGCCCAATGCCGTGGGCCATGTTCAACTCCAGAGCCACGCCGCCGTCGGCCATGAATCGGCCGCTGACGACATATCGAGTATTGGGCGTGAGGGCCACGGCATGGGAAGGCGAACATTCGATGGATCGCCGGCCGCCGCCGAGCCTGAGGCACTTGCGGCCGGTTGCATCGCCCGGAACCGGCACGATGGGCGTATCCTGCGACCACGAGCGGCTCCAGGCGCTCTTACGCCCCTCCAGACACATCGCCCAGTCCTTGCAGCACGTCCAGATGCGGGCGTAGTTGGCCCCGTTGGCGGCCATCGTGGCGAAAATCTCGTCCGCCTTGGCGAGATTGACGTACTGGCCCTCGCCGACGAAAGCGAGATTCTGCCCGATGACGAAGAACGGCTCGCCGTTGTCGAACTCGAAGAATCGCGGGTCCTTCTTGCCGGCCCGCACATACCCTTTACGCGACGACTCGACGCACGTGAACGTCATCGGCTGGGACTGCCCCTTGTCCTGCCGGTCCCGTGCCTCGATGGTGGCACGGTGTTCGCCCGGTTCCAGCGGGGTGAAACGGGCCTTCCAGACGCCCATACCGATGGGGTAGAACGAGGTCTCGACCTTGCCCCCGCGGCCGCCGCCCGAGCGGCGCACCTCATATTCCTGGGCGAAGAAGGCCGGGATCGCCAGTTCGCCTCCGCCGGGCGTCTGGACCACGAGCCGGACATCCACCACGGCCGGGTCGTAGGGGTCATCGTATGACCGTTCAAGCTGGATACGGAACTCGATCTTCTCATATCGGCCGACCTGCGTCGCCAAGGGCTCGGCCGTGACCGAAATTGCCCCCGCGCAGGCCGCGGTCCCCGCCCCAAAGACCGCCACGACCACGACAGCTAACCGGGTTATCGCCTCACGCTGCATGTTGACCTCCTGGGAACCTGTCTGCGCGCTTCAAGCGGGCCCGCCAACCATCGGGCCTGACCGGTGGGTATCGTAGCACTCCCCCCGGCCCGATGCAACAGCACTTGGCCGGCGGCCGGCAAAGCGATATATCGGGCCGCGGGATCATTGCGCCTACGCCCTCAAGACCCACGAGGACCGGCGATCCATCGAGTCCGATGAGCACCCGCCCGGCTACTACGGATGCACGACACTGCGAATCTCCGAATTCCCCTTAGTCCGATGAACGAGCCGCGAATTCCCTTGCGGTAGCGCCCGCTGACCGGTATAATAATCGTGATTTGGAGGTGTTCATGACGGACAAAGAAACCAGAAAGTACATTGCGGAAATGAAGAGATACACAGCCAACGTATCGACGTCTGAGGCCAGAAAACTGCTTGTGAAGGCCGGTATTTGTACGAAGAAGGGAAACTTGCGGAAACCTTACAGGTAGACCGTGTATTCCTCGCACCCCCATTTCATCCTGGGTTTTCATGGGTGTGACCGTTCTCTTGCCGAGGATGTCCTGCTAGCCAGAAGGCAGTTGCGGTCCAGCCAGAACACGTACGACTGGCTCGGACACGGCATATACTTCTGGGAGAACAGCCCCGCCAGGGCGCTGGATTACGCAAGAGCCATCCAAAAGCACCCCGGACGATGCACGGAGAATATCCACGAGCCGTTTGTCATAGGCGCCATCATTGATCTTGGGCGGTGCCTCGATCTCATCGACCCTATGAATCTGGCCTTGGTACGGCAAGGTTATGAACTGCTCAAAGCATCGGGGACCACTCTGCCCAGGAACACCTCGATAGACCGCCAGGGGGACTTGCTCTTAAGAAAGCTGGACTGCGCAGTGATTGAAACCGTCCATGCCTATAACGACAAACAGGATTCGCCGCCGTTTGACAGCGTGCGCGGCATGTTCTGGGAAGGACAGGCTCTCTACCAGAATGCAGGGTTCAGGGAGAAGAACCACATTCAAGTCTGTGTGAGAAACCCCAATTGCATCAAGGGCTATTTCTCTGTGCTTGCTCCCGTAGAGGGTTGGTGCGTCCCATAGCCGCGGGAGGCATGTCTTTGGGTCGCTCCCTCCTGCGGCATTATCCCATCAGGCGCCGCATCAACCGGTGCGCCGCAGTTGTGCCAGCATCTGGACTTTGTGGTCATGTCTGAGGAGCCGCTGTCTCTGGAACAGTGCCTTGCGATTGCGCCAGAGGATCGCGGCGGCCTTGTCAAGACTGTAGTACACCACACGAGTGACGCCGCGCAGCCAACTGGACTCGCAGCAGCCGCAGAGATTGTTCCGCCGGTCATACCACCAGAGCTGAAAACCGTTGAAGCATCCAAAGCGGTCATCCCTGATTCCCAGGACACGTTCACAGTAGAGAAGCTGTTTGATCTGCATCTTATCCAGGACATCGATCTTCTTCATGGCTGCAACCTCCTTGGCTGCGTCGGAACCCTGCAAGCCGCTCACAGACAGCCACCCTCCGATGTATTCTGCGTCCGATTCGCCGCCCGGATACGCCCGGCGGCCCGATATGAAGTTGTTATCGTCTTCACTCGTATAGAGGCGCATGGCCACGCCTCGGTAACACCCTTCTTCCAGGCTTGCCGGCGGCCGTCGCGGCCCTGGGTGCCGCTTTCTGCTGCATTGGACGCAGAACCAGCCCGTGAAGTTACATTCCCCGGGCAGAAAACCCGCCCGCCAACCCGCCGCCGGGCGGATCGGTCATATCGATGGAAGGTCTCCCTGGTTGGACGCGTGACGCCCGCCGGCGGTATCGAGGCCAGTCTTTGGAGGTCTACCGGGAGGAGAAGATCAGTAGGCCCACCATCAGGAACCAACCGGCCACCAGAACCGATGCAATGGCCGTGGTCGCTATGGCCAGCGTCTTCTTCTTATCGATGCCGATCCCGACGGCGCCGACGATGATCGCTCCCGGAAAACAGCCCATGATGGTCAGCGCTCCAAGCGCTGTCAGGGGGCTGCCTCACCCCGGCTGGACGGCCATCATCAGCAGGACCATCCCAACCCCGATTCCCAACAGCGCCGCGGATACCTTGCCCAATATCATGGTCGACTCCAGTTGATTGTGAAATCCACGCCCGCCATTCCGCGGGCCGAAAAAATGTACCGGACCCCTTGTTAAGTCCGCCGCCAATCCGGCCGACACTGACAACGGGAGGCGAGGATACGAGTTTATGCCCCGGTGTTTCCTTCCTGCCGGGGCATCATTTGCGCTGTGCCGCCATCAACTCACTTAAGATACCGTGTGTTACCCACTCGGCGCAGGACGCCGATCCGATCAAAATGGTCCAGCAGGGGGATCGCGTACTTGCGCGTGGTGTTCAGCAGGTACTTCATCTTGACGCTCTCCAGCCGGCCTTCCTTCTTGATGTGGTCAATCAGAATCGCGCGGGCCTTCTCAATGGCCTCCGCATGGAAGAACAACTTCTCCACGCGGACCAGCCGCTGCTGTTCACAGAGGATGCGCACGACCTTCTCCGCCTCGGCGGCCGAACATCGCACGACACTTGCCACCTCGTCGGCCCCCGGCGGGTCGAACGCCCTCTCACGAAACACCGCCTCGATCCGTGTAATCAGATCGCTCTGGTCGCTGCTGAAACGCTCCTTGTGCTCGGCCAGGGCCAGGCGGCCTTTGCGCTGCGCGACCCGCCCGGCCGATACCAGCCAGGCGACCACCCCGTCAAACACGTCCTTGGCCAGGCGCGACTGTTCCAACAACGCCTCCGGCGCCGGCCCGGGACTCTCGGGCTGTTGCCGGTGGTAGTCCCGGAGGATGGCCAGCAGGCCGTCGGCTGCCGCCTCGTGTGTCCGCCGGTGCATCAGCCGCCTGGATGCCATCTCCACGACGGCTCCCTCGGCCGCAAGGGCCGACACAACGCCCTCAAGAACCTCGGCCGGCAGCTTCACCCGGCGGGCCAGGCTCGACCGGTCCGTCGCCAGGGCATCGGCCGTACGAATACAGTACTCGACGAAGCTGCGCCGCTCCCGCACGGCCGCCGCGCGCAGAGTTGCATCGCCCAGGACGCCCGGCTTGTTGCGGCCGAGCCGCCCCGGCAGCGATTCGACGATGATGCCTCCCCCAACCGTCTGCGCCGGCGACGGGGTCCGCAGGATGAAACGGTCGCCCGGCCCGGCGGTCACCGGTTCGCCCAGCCGAAGCTGCGCCAGGACCGTCTGCCCGGCGACAGCGCTGCTGCCTTCGAGCAGGTACACCGTGGCGATGGTCTCGCTCGTGCCCGTGTGAAACTTCATGGATGCGGCGTTCTTGACGAACAGGCGGTCGTGTGGGAGGACCGTCAGTTCGCACAGATACCATATCCCCGGTTCGAAGACGTCGCCCGCTGCCGCCACGTTGCCTCGCACGATGTCGTTATAGTCCCACTGCGGGACGTTGATTGCCGCGCATTGGCCCACCATCGCCGTATCCGCCGCGTGCTTGTAGACCTGGATGTTCTTGATGCGGCCCCGCTTGCCCTGCGGGTACAACGTCAGTTCGTCGCCGATGCGGATGCGACCGGCCACCGGAATCCCCGTCACCACCGTGCCGTATCCCTTCGGCGAGAACGTCCGCTCGACGGGCATGCGGAATACGCCGTCGGCCGGCTTGGGCTCGATCGAGTCCACGAGGTCCTTCAACGCATCCAGCAACTCCGGGAAGCCCTGTCCCGTTATGTTCGAGACCGGCAGAATCGGGGCCGCTTCCAGGAATGTCCCGCGCAGATAATCGGCTGCCTCTTGCGTCACGATATCCAGGTGCTCGGCATCGACCGCATCGACTTTGGTCAGGGCCACGATGCCGTGGCGGACGCCCAGCAGCGTCAGGATATCCAGATGCTCGCGGGTCTGGGGCATGACCCCGTCATCGGCGGCAATGACGAAGATCACGCCGTCGATGCCCGTGGCCCCGGCCACCATGGTCTTGATGAAGTTCTCGTGGCCGGGCACATCGACAATCCCCACCTCCAGGTCCGACACCCGACACGGGGCAAAGCCCAGTTCGATGGACATACCCCGTTCCTTCTCCTCCTTGAGATGATCGGTGTCGGTGCCGGTGAGGCGCTTGATCAGCGCCGTCTTGCCGTGGTCGAT
>DDXG01000087.1 GCA_002347125.1 Phycisphaerales bacterium UBA2266 | reverse complement strand
ACCGAGCACATGCAGATGGGCATGTTGGCGAACCTCTGGGTCCTGCCGATGCAGGACAACCTGCCCGACAACACCGACCTCAACGGCTTCACGCACCACACGGGCTACACCTATGTCTACAACGACGGGGACGGCTCGACCTACTACGACGTGACCTATCCGTTGCAGCTTCACAGCTTCGACCCGGACTTCCATGACGCCAGTTTCACCGTCCAGCCGCTGCCCTTCGCCATGATGAAGGACAAGTACCCCATGTTCAACGGGCGGGGTTACCCCGACACGGTGGACACCAACGACCTCTGGAACACGGCCATGGACGCCGGCTACATGAACCGGCAGGCACAGAAGGTCGATTCGCTCATCACGGCGACCGTCGGTGAGAAGGTTTCCCTGCGGGTAACGAGCCTGTCCACGACCGAGTTCTTCACCGTGACGAGCCTGGGCATCCCGATGAAGGTTATCGGGCAGGGTTCGCGGTTGCGGCGCGGTCCGACCGGGCTGGACACCTCGTACATGACCACGTCGGTGACGCTCGGCGGCGGCGAGGCCAAGGATGTGATCCTGGATACCGCCGGGATCGCGCCCGGCACGTACTTCGTATACACCACGAACCTGAGGAACCTCTGCAACAACACCGAGGACTTCGGCGGCATGATGACGGAGATCCGGCTCAGCGCCCCGTGATGCGGCCAAGCATGAGATGCTTTTACACAGGAGATACGATTATGACTAAGAACCGTTTCAAACGAATGAGGCAAATCGGCTTGGCTGCGCTGGTTCTGGCCTTTGTCCTGGCCGGACCCGGGCGGGCGATGATCATGACCGTCAAAGGCCCGACGTTCAACCTGACGGCCACCGACGATTTCATCCAGACGCCCGACGGCGGCGCCTACTACATGTTCGGATACGCCAACAGCGGCGGCGGGGGTATGGGCATGGGTATGGGTATGGCGCGAATGAGCTATCCCGGACCGACGCTCGATGTCAACGAAGGCGACTTCGTCACGGTCAACCTGATCAACAACCTGACCGTGCCGGTTTCCATCGTCTTCCCGGGCCAGACCGGAGTCATGGCGATGGGCGACAGCAACGGTCTTCTGACGGCCGAGGCGGATCCCAACGGCGGCATGGCCACGTACACGTTCGTGGCCTCTCATCCAGGGACCTATCTGTACCACAGCGGCACGAATCCGGAGCTGCAGATTGAGATGGGCCTGCTGGGGGCGTTGATTGTGCGTCCGGCGGGCCAGCCGGAGGGTGAGAACTGGGCCTACAACCACGCGGATTCCGCGTATGACTACGAGACCCTCTTCCTCCTGACGGAGATAGACCCGGTGATCCACGACCTGGCGGCATGCGGCATGTGGGATCAGATTGACCTGACCGAGTACTGGCCGGTCTACTGGTTCATCAACGGCCGCTGTGCGCCGGACACCATGCTGATGGCCGATCATCCGCTGCTTCCCACGCAGCCGCACGACTGCATGCCCCGGATTCACCCCGGCGAGAGACTGCTCATGAGGGTCATTGGCGGCGGACGGGATGCACATCCGTTCCACACGCACGGCAACAACTTCCTGATGATCGCCCAGGACGGTCGGCTGTTGTCCGGCGTGGATGGAGCGGACCTGGCGGTCTCGGACTTCACGCTGGCCACCTTCCCGGGCCAGACCTACGACGCCCTCTTCTCGTGGACCGGTGCGGGGCTTGGCTGGGATATCTACGGCCACGACCCCAACGACGAGTTGGATCCCGGTGAATACGCGCCGGACCATGGAAAGCCGATTCCCGTAACCTTGCCGACCGCTCAGCAGGACTTGACCTTCGGCGCCTTCTACAGCGGCAGCCCGTACCTCGGCGGCATGGGCACTCTGCCCCCCGGCGAAGGCGGCATGAATATGAACGGCGGCTTCTTCTACATGTGGCACTCCCACAATGAGAAGGAAATGGTTAATAACGACATCTTCCCCGGCGGCTTGATGACCATGTTCATCGTCGAACCGCACGGCGTACCCATTGACTGATTGAGGAGAAACGATCATGCAATACAACAGAGGACATCGATTCAAACTTACTGCCCTCGTGCTGCTGGTGACAGCGGCAACTGCGGGTACGTCGTTCGGCGTGGAGTACTTTCTCCGCGCCGAGGCCACCACGAAGACCATGCCGGATGGAAGAGTCGTCCCTGTATGGGGTTTTGCGAAGGACTCGGCCTTTGGCGCCGGGGATGGTCTTGTCACCGTCCCGGGGCCCGTGCTCATCGTTCCCCCGGACGACACGACGCTGACCCTCCATCTCGACAACAACCTCGGTGTGCCCATCTCGCTGGTGATTCCGGGGCAGACCGCGACCATGACCCCTGTCTTCTTCATGGACGGAGAGGGTCGCCGGCGCGTGCAATCCTTCACCCATGAGACGCCGGCCGGCAACGCGGCGGCCGTAGACTACACCTGGACGGATGTGCGACCGGGAACCTTTATCTACCACAGCGGTTCCCATGCCAACGTCCAAGTTCCCATGGGCCTTTACGGCATGGCCATAAAGGACTTCTCCCAGACGGAGATCTACGACGGCGTTTCGTACGACCACCAGATCGTGCTTTGCTACAGCCAAATCGATCCGGCATTGAATGACGCCGTGGCGGCCGATGACTACGGCCCAGGCAAGAGCATGACCAGTACCATCGACTACACACCGAAGTACTTCCTCGTCAATGGTATCCCCTACAGCGAGGGTGATATGCCCTTCGACGCGGCCGGCATCGGGTCCAACGTGCTGCTACGGATGGCCAACGCCGGTATCCAGACCTGCGTGCCGATGCTGAACAACCTCAGGGCCGCGGTGCTGGCGGAAGATGGATTCCCGTATGAGTACGCCGCGGACCAGTACGCCATTGTGCTGGACGCCCTCAAGACCAAGGATGCCATCGTTGCGACGGATGAGGAGGGCGTATATCCTCTGTATGACCGTCGGCTGCGTCTGACGAATGACACGGCATTGACCGGCGGCCTGATGTCGTTCCTCGACGTCGGCCCGGCTGTGCCCGGTGGGGTCCTGCTGAACGACAACTTCGATGACGGCAACTTCAACGGTTGGACCGTGGTTGACGAAGGGACGGTCGCCGCGCCATCCAATTGGTCCGTGATCGGAGGTGTCCTGAGGCAGTCCTCCAACATCTATGGCCAGCCGAACAACGCCGCCTCCCTTCCCAAGCCGGGCACGTACCTGGTCCACAACGGCGGAGCAGCCTGGGGAGACTACGCCATCGATTTGAGTATGCGGTCCAACGACGACGACGTCATCGGCGTGATGTTCCGCTACCAGAATGCCGACAACTACTACCGATTCAGTTGGGATCGAGAGCGGCTCAACCGCCGGTTGGTGAAGAACGTCAACGGAGTATTCACCCTGTTGGCGGAAGACGCGGTCCCCTACGTCAGCGGCCAGACCTATCAGGTTCGGGTCGCCGTGCGGGGGCCCTGGATTGACGTCTATGTCGATGGTGTTGTTGTCCTGTCGGCCTGGGACGGCGCGCTGGCGTCGGGCTCCATCGCGTTGTATTGCTGGGGAAACAGCGGCGGCTACTTCGACAATGTCGTCGTGCAGACTCTGCCCAACGGCAATTTTGCGCCTTATCTGGCTTCCGCGACGGCGACACCGTCGCTGTTGTATGACGACAGAACAAGCCAACTGCGGGCCATTGCGGCCGACTGGGACGCCGGCCCGAGTTCGCTCACCTATGCCTGGACGGCGTCGGGCGGGTTGGGCGCGTTCAGTGATCCGGCCATCGCCGACCCGACCTATACACCGCCGGACGTCGGCGGGCCACAGGTCGTGACTCTGACCGTTGATATCTCGGACGGGCATGCCATTGTCAGCAAGAACGTTGACGTGACGGTCATGGATGCGACCCTGCTGTACGACGACTTCAACGACGGTGATTTCGTGGGTTGGACGGTCTTTGACGAGGGGAATGCGGCCGCGCCCTCCAATTGGTTCGTACTCGCAGGTGTCCTGGCGCAGTTCTCGAACATCTACGGGCAACCGAACAACGCCGCCAACCTTTCGAAGCTGGGCACATACCTGGCTTACAACGGCGGTGGGGCCTGGACCGACTACACCGTCGATCTGAACATGCAATCGAACGACGATGATGTTATCGGTGTGATGTTCCGCTACCAGAATGCCAACAACTACTACCGGTTCAGTTGGGACCGTGAGCGGCTGAATCGTCGGCTGGTGAAACAGGTCAATGGCGTATTCACACTGTTGGCCGAAGATGCGGTTCCCTATGTCAGCGGGCAGACCTACCATGTGCAGATAATCGCTATTGGGTCCCAAGTGGCTGTGAAGATCGACGGCCAGTGTATATTCGCCGTCGCCGACCCGGATCTGGCCTCCGGCAGTGTGGCGATGTATTGCTGGGGCAACAACAGGTCGTATTTCGACGACGTCCTTGTGGCGGTGCCGCCCGTTAACCTGGCGCCATGCGTTCTGCCTCCGACGGCTGTACCGGACACGATCCGTGACAATCAGACCAGCCAGTTGAACGTCACGGCGATTGATCTCGACTCAGGTCCCGGACCGCTGACCTACAACTGGTCCGTGCCGGCCGGTATGGGAAGCCTCAGCGACAGCACGATCGCCAATCCCGTTTACACACCGGCCGACTTCTCCGGGCCGCAGGCAGTCACTCTCACCGTGGAGGTCTCGGATGGCGACCAGACCACAGTGGCCACGGTGGATGTCAATGTCACCGATGCGGCGCTGCTCGTGGAAAACTTCAACGACGGGAACTACACAGGCTGGACCATTGTAGATCAAGGGACGCTCGGAGGCGCCTCATCCTGGTCCGCGGCCACACAGACGCTGGTTCAGAGCAGCAATATCTACTCGTCGCCGACGAACGCCCTGGAGATTGCCAAGCTCGGCACGTATATCTGGTACAATGCAGGTCTGGCCTGGTCGAACTACCAGTTGGACTTCATCATGAGGACATCGGATGACGATGCTCTCGGCGCGATGTTCCGTTACCAGGATTCCAACAACTACTACAGGTTCAGTTGGGATCGCGAGCGCGCCTACCGTCGGCTCGTCAAGAATTCAGGCGGTGTCTTCAGCACATTGGCGGAGCAGTATGCGACGCCCTACAATTCCAACCAGACGTACCAGGTGCGGATCATTGCCAGTGGAACCACGATCGAAGTGTGGATCGACGGCTTCCAGGTATTCTCCGTGACGGATGGCGACTTGGCGGCTGGCAGCATCGCGATGTACACTTGGGGCTGCATGGGCACGCGCTTCGACGATATCGTCGTTCAGACCATCGACTAGGATCACCTGATACGACGACAGGCGTTGTGCGTCCTGTCAGGAATGTATGGAGGGTCCCTGCGAGTGGCCGAGGATGACGCCGCTCGCAGGGACGTCTCCTTGGGCACATAACTTCCGAGAGGCCCTATAACTTCTGCATCTTCCGGGCAGTTTGGATGGACCGCACGTGGAACGGCCTTGGAAGACGTTGACTTCGCCGTTGTCCTGTGATATACTCGTGCTATGAGAAACCAAACCTCTGTCTGTTGTCGCGTCCTGTCCGCGGTCCTTGTCGGGGTGGCGCTATTGGCCCTCGGCTGCAGGGCCCGGCCGGACGATTCGAACCAGCCCCCTGAGTCGGCGGGGGGCAGCGCCCCCGTAAGCCCGGTGGAGCCCGTTCGAGAGGCTGGTGTGAATCGTCCGGCCGCCAGAGACGAAAGGACCGTAGCGCCGGCCGACTTGGTGAACGCGCGCCGGCCTGAGCCGCAAGCCCCATTTCAGCCTTCCCTATCGCCTGAGCAGGCTGCGGCCCTGGAGGCCCGCTGGGGCATCAGCGACTGTACGATGATGCTGTCGGCCGCGGGCTATATGCTGGACTTCAGATACCGGCTGGTCGATCCCAACAAGGCGGCGCCGCTGTTCGATGAGCGCGACAAGCCGCATCTTGAGCATCCCAGGACCGGCGCCAAGCTGATCGTGCCGACGCCACCGAAGGTCGGCGCCCTGCGGCAGAAGCCCGAAGTGCCCGTGGTCGGCAAGACCTACTTCATGATATTCGCCAATCCCGGACGATTGGTCAAAGCCGGCGAGACCGTGACCGTCATCGTCGGGGACTTCAAGGCTGAAGACCTCGTCGTTCATTAGCGGAGGTCTCGGCGGTATGAGACGGCTGTGGTTGTACGTACCTCTGATGGTCCTGGGCGTCGGCATCCCGACGCTCGGACGGGAGGCATCGGCGTCCCGCCCGTCGGTCATGGACCGGCGGCTCGGCGAGGTGCTCGAACAGGCGGATCCGGACGGCCGCATCGCCGTCATTGTATCCTTCCGCAGTATCGAGACCCCTTCCCGGCGATTGTCTGACGGGAGCCGGCGCGATCGGCCCCTATTGATCCGGTCGCTGCGCCGAGATGCCGAGCGGGCTCATGGGCCGGTTCGCGCGTTTCTCGAGCAGCGTGGGGTCGGACGTATCAGGCCGCTGTGGCACATCAACGCCCTGGCTTTTGAGGCTACGAGCGACGTCGTCCTCGATGTGGCCGGACGCCCGGACGTTGTAAGCGTGCGGCTGGATCAGGCCATCCATATCGAATCGCGTTGTTGCCCCAGGGCCGGGAGTACGATTGTCCGAAGGTCTGCGGCGGCTGACGATGCAGCCGAGCCGGCCGCCCTTGCTGGCGGACCGGAGCCTTCCGGATCGCAGCCGCGTCTGCTCAATGGCGACGTCCAGGCCGAATGGCACCTGGCTATGGTCAACGCGCCACAGCTATGGACCGCGGGTCTGATGGGACAGGGCGTTGTCGTCGCCACGATGGATACGGGCGTGGACATCGACCATCCGGATCTGCAAGGGTCCTGGCGCGGCGGCGGCAATAGCTGGCTGGATACCGTTGGCGTCTACGAGAGTCCGCATGATTCGGATGGCCACGGGACGGGCGTCATGGGGGTCCTGGTGGGTGGCTCGGCCGGAGGCACGGCCATCGGCGTCGCGCCCCTGGCGCAGTGGATCGCCGTGCGGATATTCGACGACCAGGGCGGTTCGACGTTCAGCCGCGCCCACGAGGGGTTCCAGTGGCTCCTGGATCCGGACGGCGACCCGAATACGGACGATGCGCCGGATATCGTAACCAACTCGTGGGAGATACGGGACCACGTCAATGAATGCGTGTTGGAGTTTTACGAGGATATCCAGTTGCTGCGGGAGGCCGGCATTGCGGTGGTCTTCGCGGCGGGCAATTCCGGCCCGACCATCTATACGAGTGTAAGCCCGGCGAACTACGACAACGTCGTGTCGGTCGGAGCAGTGGATGACGGGCAGGTGATCTCGCTGGGCAGCAGCCGGGGTCCGGCGGCGTGTGGAAGCGTGGCGGTGTTTCCTTTGGTAGTCGCGCCGGGGGAGGGGATTCGCACGGCCGACCTGACGTTCGGAGGATTGATCCCGCTGTCGTATTCGCAGGCGACCGGGACATCCTACGCGGCGCCGGTCGTTTCCGGAATAATGGCGCTGTTGCTGAGCGGCTATCCGGGGCTGGGTGTTGAGGACCTGGAGAATCTGGTGGTGCTCTCGGCCGGCGATCTGGGGGCGGCCGGGCCGGACTGGAACTACGGTTATGGCCTGGTGGACGCGGCCGCGGGGCTGGCCCTGGCGCAGGAGGTCCTGGCGGCGGACCTCGATGGGGATGACGATGTAGACCTGACGGACCTGGGCGTGCTTGCGGGTTTCTGGCTTAGTGCGGGGGGGGGCGATGGCCCCGCATGTCCGGCCGACTTCGACGGCAACGGCGAGGTGAATCTGCTGGACTACGGGGATTTCGTGCGGTTGTACGGACTCCTCGTCAGGCCGTAGGGCCTGGGGATAGCGAACGGTAGGTGCTCGATGCCTACCGGCCGCCGGATGGTGGCCCGTGGCGGGTTATCGGCGGGAGCATGGCGGAGGCGGCGGTTGACAGAGGCGGGGCAGGTCGGGATAATCCGGTTTGGCGGCAACTGGACCGGTCTGGCTCTTGAGGGGCGCTATGGTGGCGGATGCATTCGGTCAGTACCTTGATGCGATTAACAGGGCGTTGGCGGGAGGGGATGCGACGGAGCATACGCATCGGCCCGCCCTCAAGGTGTTGGTGGAGGCCTTTCTGTCGCAGGAGCCGGAGTCGATCAAGACCGCGAAGGATTTGGCGGTTCGGATGGCGGCCCTGGCGGCGCTGCATTTGATGGAAGCGGCGGTTCTTGAGGATGAAGGGCGATGGCCCGGTTTTCCGGCGGAGGGCAGTATGATGGTTGAAGCGGGGTATCCCAAATACGTGGCGGATGCGGAGCGGGCGGCGGCGGGACGGGTGTATATCAACAAGGACCAGTACTTTGAGGCCGTGCGCCCGGAGGTGTGGGGGTTTCATGTAGGCGGCTATCAGGTCTGCGAGAAATGGCTGAAGGACCGACGGGAACGGACCCTGAGCTACTCGGAGGTCAACCGGTATCAGAAGGTGGTTGTGGCCCTCGATGAGACGCTGCGGCTCATGGGGGCCGAGTGCATGACGGGTGCATTTGTCGGGGGCCACCGGCGGGACGGTTGACATGGGGATGGGGATTTGAATAGATTAAGCATCAGTGGTCCATCGCTATGGGCCGCGGAACCGTGCAAGGTCGGATCTGAACCGTGCAGCGTCAGAGGTCTTGCGCCGCAACACCCGAATCTTTGGAAGGGTATGGTCATGAAGATGTCTTCGATGGGTCGGATGGGATGGGTCTTATGGGTGGTCTGCGTTGCGGTGGGGAGCGTCGGGGCCCAGGAGCGGCCGCTCAATGTGCCGCCGGAGGGGTTCACGGCGTTGTTCAATGGGACGGACCTGACCGGCTGGAAGGGCCTGGTAGGCGATCCGAAGAGCCGGGCGAAGATGAATCCCGAGCAGTTGGCGGCCGCCCAGGCGAAGGCCGATGAGGATATGCGGGCCCACTGGAAGGTGGCCGATGGGGCCCTGGAGTTCGACGGCAAGGGCCACAGCCTGTGCACCGCCAGGGACTACGGCGATTTTGAGATGTGGGTGGACTGGAAGATCGAGGCCGGCGGCGACAGCGGGATCTATCTGCGAGGGTCTCCCCAGGTGCAGATCTGGGATACGGCGCGGACGGACTCGGGCGCGCAGGTGGGCTCCGGCGGTCTGTACAACAACCAGAAGCACCCGAGCAAACCGGCGAAGGTGGCCGACAGGCCCGTGGGACAGTGGAATACATTCCAGATTCTCATGATCGGCGAAAAGGTGACCGTGATTCTCAATGGCGAGATCGTGGTTGATAACGTCGTGATGGAGAATTACTGGGAGCGGGATAAGCCCATCTATCCGACCGGCCAGATCGAACTGCAGTCGCACGGAAGCAGGCTGTATTTCCGCAATATCTATATCCGGGAGATTCCGCGCGAGCAGGGGGCGAACACACTGACCGACCAGGAAAGGGCCGAGGGCTTTGAGTTACTGTTCAACGGCAAGGACATGAGCGGCTGGGTCGGCGGCGTGGCGGGCTATCGCGTGGAAGACGGCGTCATGATCTGCGACCCGTTGCGGGGCGGCGGCGGGAATGTCTATACGCAGGGCGAGTACGGGGACTTCGTACTGCGGTTCGATTTTCGCCTGACGCCCGGGGCCAATAACGGGCTGGGGATTCGCGCGCCGCTGGAGGGCAACGCGGCCTACGTGGCGATGGAGCTGCAGATACTCGACGACACATCCCCTCGCTATCGAGGCTGGCTCAAGGACTGGCAGCACCACGGTTCGGTCTACGGGGTCGTCGCGGCCCAGCCGGGGTACTTGAAGCCGGTCGGTCTGTGGAATTGCCAGGAAGTGATCGCCAAGGGCCGCCAGATTACCGTCAAGCTCAACGACCGGACGATTGTGGATGCCGATATCGAAAAGGCGAGCACCCCCAAGACGATCGACGGCCAGGACCACCCCGGCCTGCTGCGGCCGAGCGGACATATCGGTTTCCTGGGGCATGGAGATCAGGTGGAGTTTCGCAATCTCCGTGTGAAACGACTGGATTGACTCTGTTCATATTGCGTAATGCGTATTGCGCCCGTGGAGTCGCCTTCGGCGACAGAATTGTCTCTTGCAGGAAGGATGGACGGTATGAGATCAGGTGTGGGTCATCGAGTTACACGGCGCGGGTTCTTGAAGAGGGCGGGGCTTGTCGCGGGGGCGGCCGTGGGGTTCCCGGCGATTGTGCCCTCGACGGTCCTTGGGGCGGCGGCGCCGAGCAATATGCTGACGATGGCCTGCGTGGGCGTCGGCGGCCAGGGCAGCGGCAACATGCGGGCGTTTCACGGGAGCAAGGAAGTCCGGGTGATTGCGATCTGCGATGTGGATTCGTCGCACTGCGAGGCCGCGGCCAAGGCGGTTGGGCTGGGCAAGGAGGCGTGCTTCGTGGACTTCCGCGAGGTGGTCGGCCGCGAGGATATCGACCTGGTTTCCGTGGGCACGCCCGACCACTGGCATGTGCCGGTGTCCATCGCGGCGGTTCGGGCCGGCAAGGACGTGTATTGCGAGAAGCCGCTGACGCTGACCATCGCGGAGGGCCGGGCACTGGCCGATGAGGCGGCGCGTTACGGCCGGATCGTGCAGACCGGCTCCCAGCAGCGGTCGAGCAGCAACTTCCGGCTGGCCTGTGAGCTGGTCCGCAACGGCCGAATCGGCAAGATCACCGAAGTGACGGTGGGGATTCCCGGCAACAATCGGACGTGCGAGCCGACGTGGGAGCCGATGCCCGTGCCGCCGGAACTGGACTACGACATGTGGCTCGGGCCGGCGCCGTGGGAGCCGTACCACAAGCAGCGCTGTCACTACGAGTTCCGGTTCCTGCTGGATTATTCGGGCGGGCAGATCACCAACTGGGGGGCGCACCACCTGGATATCGCACAGTGGGGGCTCGGGATGGACGACTCGGTTCCGGTGGAGGTGCTCGGCACGGGGGAATTCCCGACGACGGGGCTGTTTACGACGGCCACGAAGACGCATTTCGAGGTGGTCTACGCCAACGGTGTCAGGCTGACATGCGCGACGGGCGGCTCAGGGACGCGGTTCATCGGGACGGATGGGATGGTCTACGTGGACCGCGGCAAGCTCCAGACGACCCCGGAGGCCCTGGCCAAAGACACCATCGGCCCCGATGAGATACACCTGTACGAAAGCAACAACCACATACGCAACTTCATCGAGTGCGTCAAGACCCGCAAACAGCCGATCTGCAACGCCGAAGTGGGGCACCGGTCGTCGACGCTGTGCCATTTGGGCAATATCGCCATGCTGCTGAAGCGCAGGCTGCAGTGGGACCCGGTGAAGGAGGAATTCGTCGGGGACCGTGTCGCCAACGGCATGGTGGCGCGGGCAATGCGGTCGCCTTGGCGCATCTGATGCTTGCTTGAACGGAGTCTCTTGTGGGTTATGGAGTGAAGGCCATTCTGTGTAGAGCAGTGGCTGCGGCCGTGCTGGTCTGCGCCGTATTGGAGGCCCCGGTTCGCGGGCAGTTGCGGCTGGAGGAGGCCGGGACGCCGCGGGTGTATTTCAGCTATCAGGGGCGGGCATTGCTGAGCTTCGGGGGGCTGAGTGACTTCATCTTCTACGCATCCGAGGACGCCTACAACTGGCGACTGTGGGCGGACTGGGCGGCCGAGCACGGGGTCAACCACGTGCGGGCCTATCCGCCGCTGAGCTGGAAGCACGTCGAGGCGTTCGCCGGGGAAAACGGCGGCTCGACGGCGCGCGTGCTGTTCCCCTACGTGGAGGTCGAGCCGGGCTCGCGGAAGTTCGACCTGCGGCGGTTCAATCCGGCGTACTGGAAGCGGTTCCGCGAGCAGTGCGAGTACCTGCAATCCAAGGGCATCATCATCCACCTGCTGATGTGGAACGGATGGCAGTTGCGCGCCGCCGANNACGAAATACGAACATTGACTGGGACGGGCATTTCTTCAATCCGGCCAACAACGTCAACGACTTCACGGAGCACCTCGGCGACGACCTGGAGAACCGGTTCAAGATATACCACTCGATGGCGGACCGGGAGACGGGCCTGCTGGACGCCCAGCGGTGGTGGTTCCACAAGCTGGTCGAGGCGACGGCGGACCTGGACAACGTGTATTACGACCTGGTGCATGAGTTGTCCGAGCACTACCGGGACTGGGACAAGACGCGGCAGTGGGTCGAGGAGATGGCGCTGACGGTTCGCAACGTGTGGATGGAGGCGAACCCGCAGCGGCCGATCATTCTGGGGATGGATACGGGCGGCCTGAGCAACGAGCAGCGGACGTGGCTGTTCGAGCAGCCGTACTTCGACGTGCTGATCTACGGCAAGAAGCACACGTATAAGCAGGCCAGGCAGTGGAGGGAGCAATTCAACAAGCCGTATATCCCGCAGGAGAGCTGGGACGACGATGGGACCAAGTACAGCTATCGCTGCCCGAACCAGCGGACGGCCACGCGCAAGTATATGTGGAAGTTCATGATGGCCGGCTGCCAGCAGTTGGACCTGTACATGAAGCCGCGGGTCGCGGGACAGGCGGCCGGGGCGGAGAATCCGCCGGGCTACCCGCACAACTACGATCCACGGGGCTGGAACGCCTTTGAGGACGATGCCGTGGTCCTGCGGGGATTCTGGAACAGCCTGCGGGATTACGGGCGGCTGGGGTTTGACGGCCGCGTGGCGGAAGGGCCGGGGGAGCATCGGTACGTGCTCAGTTCCACGGATGAGGCGATTGTGTACTGTTCCAGCGGCACGGGCAAGGAGGGCGTTGAGTATCCGGCTGGTACGTTGCAGGTCCGGGATATGGCGGTGGCCGACGGGGCGTATTCGATGGCCATTGTAGTGCCGACGGCGGGGCTGCTGGAGATTCGCAGCGTCCAGGTGGAGGGCGGGCGGCTGGCGGTGGAACTGCCGGCGTTTACGGATGATATTGCGGTGCATGTGTACCTGGACCCCGCATCAAGTGCGGGGTGACATAGTGCTGTGCGACGGATCGGAATGTTGGGCGGCATGTTGAAATGCAGGGCGGCTTAAGGAGTGCTCAGGATGGGGATCAAGCTGGTGGTTGTGGGGGCCGCGGGCAGGATGGGGCGGCGGATTGTTGCGATGGCGATGGAGTCCGGCAGGTTTGAGCCGGTTGCGGCGGTGGATGCGGCATCGCACCCGGATGCGGGCAAGGATGCCGGGGTGCTCGCGGGCGTCGGGGCGCTGGGGGTTAAGGTGAGCGCGGAGTGGCCGGCGGGGGCGGATGTGGTGATTGACTTTTCGCTGCCGCAGGCGGCCGATGCGACGATCGAGTGGTGCGCGAAGCATGGGGTGGCCCTGGTGATGGGGACGACGGGGCTCTCAGATGCGCAGAAGGCGGCGCTGCGGGCGGCGGGCAGGAAGACGGCCGTGGTGTATGCGACCAATATGAGCGTAGGGATGAACGTGCTGTTTTCGCTGGTGGGCAAGGCGGCCGCGATGCTGGGCGAGGCCTACGACATCGAGATCATCGAGCAGCACCACCGATTCAAGAAGGACGCGCCCAGCGGCAGTGCCATGACCCTGGCGGAGAATATTTGCGAGGCGACGGGACGCGATGCGAAGACGGCACTGGTGCACGGCCGCAGCGGTTTAGCGCCGCGAAAGCCCGGCGAGATCGGGATGCACGCGGTGCGGGCCGGGGATATCACCGGGGCGCACTCGGTGATGTACGGGACGCTCGGGGAAACGGTGACACTGAGCCATACCGCACATACGCGAGACAATTTTGTCCAGGGAGCCCTTCGAGCCGCCGATTGGATCATCGGAAAGGAAGCGGGGTTCTATTCGATGCGGGACGTGCTCGGAATCAAGTAATCGTATCGCGTATTGCGGCGGGACTGCTGAACCACGGATTAACACGGATTTGCACGGACTCTTTGACACGGATTGACACTGATATACACGGTGGCCTTATTGTCTCTGTGTCCTCTGTGTCCTCTG
>DDXG01000136.1 GCA_002347125.1 Phycisphaerales bacterium UBA2266 | reverse complement strand
CCCATGCCGGGTTCTTGCCGCCGGCCTTGGGCAGTTCGTCCTCGTAGTCATTGGCGTAAATCAGCATGGCCTTGCCAATGCCCGCGAGGTTGGTGCCGCAGACCATCCTGAAGGCCAACTGGCGGACCTTCGCCAGGGCGGGCATCAGGATGCCCATCAGCAGAGCGATGATCGCAATTACGACCAACAGCTCAACAAGTGTGAAGCCTTTTTTCTTCATCCTAGTTTCTCCTTTCAACCTTATTGCAGAGATCCACGGGTCCGACTGCTTCGGGACCCCAATGGCCTTGGAACGGATACCGGATTAGTGCTTGCCACCATCCACAGATGCGGCAGACGTCTCGGTCTTGCTTGCCCCATGAATCTCCGATGTAACGATGGATTTTCTGCCCAAAAACAGTCGGTCAAGATCAAACCGGTCTAAAAGCCGATTACACGCTTAGTTCAGTGCTTCTTCGCGGCCACTTCCGCGAAAAACCAACTACAAGCAACCAAACAGCGCCCTCAAAAGAGGACCCACTGCGGGGGGGCAGGCAGGTTTAGGGTATGAAAAACACGGTGAATCGTATGATGACAGTTTTGAGAATATGATGAAGAGCAGTTAAACCTTGCCTGTCACTTACTGTAATATTATCACACTAAGCGGGGGCTGTCAACAAAATGTTCGACTTTTTTGTGAAGTTTCTTGAAATTTTGCCTGCTTTCGCAAATATTCCCGTATCTGAAGGCTATCCAGGCATCGGGGCGCTGCTATGAAAGACACCACTGACGTGCGGAAAACGGCTGAGCTGCTTGTGCAAACCGGTCAGGGCCACCTTCTGGCGTTCTGGGAGGAGCTGGACGAGGCGGCCAGGCGCCGTCTGTTGTCGCAGATTGAGGAATTGGACCTGCAGCAGGTCGGCCGGTGGGTTCGGCAGTACGTTCTGTCGCCAACGACGGTCGAAGCGGCATGCAGCCCTGAGCCCGCCCCATTCTACCCCATCCAACCGCTCGATGAATCGCGCCGCCGCAAGTATCGCCAAGCGAGCCAATTGGGGCAAGAGGTGCTCCGAGAGGGCAGAATCGCCGCTTTCGTGGTGGCGGGAGGCCAGGGAACCAGGCTGGGCTTTGACGGTCCCAAGGGCAATTTCCCGATCACGCCTGTTTGCGGTAAGACGCTTTTCAGGGTATTCGCCGAGTATATCCTCGCGGCCAGGACCCGGTTTGGTGCGCCGTGCCCGTGGTACATCATGACCAGCCCGCTGAACCATGCCCAGACGCTGGAAATCCTCGAATCCAACGCCTTCTACGGCCTGCCCCGTCAGGACGTTGTGGTCTTTCAGCAGGGTACGATGCCTAATTTCGGCTTCGACGGGCGGATTCTCATGGCCGACAAGGGACGGATCGCCACCTCACCGGACGGGCACGGCGGCAGCCTGCGGGCCCTGCACCGCAGCGGGGCGCTGGCCGACATGAAACGCCGGGGCATCGAGCACATAAGCTACTGGCAGGTGGATAACCCGCTGATCAACATCTTCGACCCGCTGTTCATCGGCCTGCACGCGACCGATGGGGCCGAGATGTCGTCGCGGGCCGTCATCAAGAACTCGCCGTTTGAGAAGGTGGGCAATTTCTGCCTGGTCGACGGGAAGATGACCGTTATCGAGTACAGCGACCTGCCCGACGATCTGGCCGAGGCAAGAAGGCCGGATGGATCTCTGCGGTTTGAACTGGGCAGCATCGCGATTCACATGATTGACCGGGCATTCGTCGAGCGGCTCAATGAGCATGGATTCAGCCTGCCGCTGCACCGGGCCGTGAAGAAGATACCCCATATTGACGCGCAAGGGCGGCTGGTCGAGCCCACGCAGCCCAACGGCGTGAAGTTGGAGAGTTTCATCTTTGACGCCCTGCCGCTCGCTCGTAAGTCCATTATTCTTGAAACCTTACGAGAAGCGGAGTTTGCCCCGACCAAGAACGCCACCGGCGTCGATAGCGCCGAATCGACCCGGCGGATGATCGTCGAGCGAGCGGCCGACTGGCTTGAGGCGGCCGGGGTGAAGGTGCCCCGCAAGGCCGATGGCACGCCCGACTGCCTGCTGGAGATTGCGCCGAGTTTCGCGCTGTACAAGCAGGACGTGCGGGCCAAAGCTGCACAAGTGCCCCCGATACGCCCCGGCGATTCGGTGTATCTGTCCTGAAGAAAGAAAAGGAGTCTGTCGTGATAAACAGCGTAAGGACTGGGACTCTGTTGTTACTGGTGTGTGTTTGGGCCGTTTCGGCGGCATGGGCAATTGTGCCGCAGTACACCGTCTCCGATGGGGCGGTTCGCATTGAGGGGGTGGACGGCACGAACCCGATCATCTACGACAACGACTGGTGGTTTGACGTCTTTGACAACAACTACCTCTGGGCCCAGGCGAGCCTGGGGCGGGCGAAGCTCGTGGGCAATATCGTCAGCCGGGATATGTGGGACTGGGAGAAGGGCTACCTGTATCCTATGCAACGGTGTATCGACGATGCGCACAAGGCCCTGAAGGTCGCGCGGGAATCGGGGCTGCGAAACATCCCTGACATCACGGTCGGCTCGGACCGGGTCCTGACGGCTCCCGAGAGCGGCCGCATCGAGGACACAGTGGCCTATCCCAGCGAAGGCAGCCGTCTGATTGTGCAGCAGGCGCGGAAAGCCACGGCCCAACGCCCGCTGGTGATTGTGGCCGGGGGACCCCTGACCACTGTGGCCAATGCCCTCTTGACGGACCCCGACATCGGGCCGAATATCGTCGTTTTCGCCCTGACCGTCAGCTACTACGGCTACAACGGCAAGGACGGCTGGAGCGCGTATATCGTGGCCCGGCGGGCCAGGCTGGTGGAGTGGGCAACGCGGTCATTCTGGGAAAAGGGCTCGGTGTTCGAACCCGAGCATTTTGCGAATCTGCCGGACAACCCCTTCTGCAACGAAATGAAGGCGTTCATCCGGACGAATCTGGGCATGGCCAACCAGCTCGGCGATGGGGCGCCGCTGGTGTGGCTCTACGACCCCAAGTGCTGGACGGGCGCCCGCACCCGTAAGGCTGTGTGGCGGGGTAAGGCCGTGGACTTCGTCGAGGCCGAGGACGGGGATGTGCTCGATATTCCCCGGGACCGGACGGATTTGACGCGATGCCGGGAGGAGTTCTTCCGGGTGCTGGAGGATCCGGCGGTGTACACGGCCGGATCGTGATGTGATATTCAACGTGAACCTCGGAGAACGGACGCGATATGAAGAAGCAGGTTTTCACGCGTGTCTTGACGGCGGCATTTCTGCAACTGGGCGGTCTGGGGGTGCTGTCGGGGCTCGCCCAGGAGCCGCCGGCCGCTGAGGCGTGTGAGGACAAGACGGAGTTTCTGCAATCACTGTTGGACCGCGGAGAAGGCATTGTGCGGTTTCCCGACGGCCGATTTGCGGTATCCAGGGCACTCGAAATCACCGACGGCACCCGGCTGATCTGCAGTCCGAAGACGCACTTGCGACTGGCCGACGGGGCCAACTGCCCCATCATCAAGAACCGGCACAAGGGACGGCAGATCACACGGCGCGTCACAATTGAGGGCGGCGTCTGGGACGGCAACAATCTGGCCCAGCAGAGGGATAAGCCGAAGGACAAGACCTTTGCCGGGGCCGGCCCCGGCGGCGAGTTGGTGTGTTTCAACTTCATGGAGGATTTCACGCTGCGCGACCTGACGGTCAAGGACCCGGAGAGCTACGCCGTCATGCTCACGGGTGTGGACCGGTTCACCGTTGAAAACATCACGTTTGATTTCAACATGAAACGGCCCAACATGGACGGCATCCATGTCAACGGCTATGCGCGAAACGGTTTGATACGCAATCTCAAGGGCTCGACCAACGACGACATGGTCGCCCTCAACAGCGACGAGGGGTTCTGGCTTTGCGAGAACGCGGATATCGAGAACATCACGATCGACGGGCTCTATAACGGCGCCTACGGATTCACCGGCGTGCGGCTGCTTTCGAGAAAGGCCAAGGTGAGGAATATCGCCATCCGCAACGTCTACGGAGCGTTCCGACTCAATGCGGTGAACTTCACCCACTGGGGCGAAGACCCTGCGGCCGAGTACGGGCATTTTGACGGGATTCTGATTGACGGCGTGTTCGCATCGAGCCTGCTCAAGACCGGCAAGGGGCAGAATGGGCTGATTTGGTTTCAGGAGGGTCTGCGGCACATCGGCCGCGTGACCATTCAGAATGTCGTGCGAACGGATGAGCCTGACGCGCTGAACGACGTGTACACGATTGAGGTGCACAAGAACGTGAAAATAGACTCGCTCGTTATCAGGGATGTCGTGCAGAGAGTGCCGGGCAAGGACAAGCCGCCCGTGGTCATCCACCCCGATACGAAGATCCGGAACCTAAGCATCGAAGGAGTCCTGACGCTGGACTGATGCCGGATGAACGTGTAACATCTTCTATCACAAGCACTTACGCCAATCTGTGTCAGGGTCGTGCCCGCCTGTTCTGGGTGGGGAGCCACAATTCCAGAGCTGCCGGCGGCAATTGCGGGAAAAGGATGTTGCGGAGGTGGCGCCTGTTGTGCTACAATCCAGCGTGGTGCAAGTTGTCTAGCCCGAAACAGCATGGTACAGTCTGAGATAAGGGCGCTCGGCTTCAGGGCCGGTGCGGCGCTGTGTTTCAAGGCATGTTGAATGTTACTGGTTTTGGAGGTTGGAGTGATGAAGAAGGCTATGGGAGCGCTCGCGGTTGTGCTGCTGGCAGGCAGCATCAGCTTTGGCGCCACCGTTCTCCATTATACGTTTGAAGATGGGACGGCCGGTATGCCAATGAACAACTACCCCGTGACCCAGCAGAATGGAACCGTGGGAACCGCCGATCTATCGGGCAACGGCTACCACATGCATGCCTGGGACGACTATTGGGGCCCCCTGTTTTCCGCGCTGGGCGATACCCCGACGGGTGCGGGTCTGAGCTCCGTGCACGACAACCATAGGGATGGGTATACGCTCGCCGACGGGATCCGTCTTTGGAGTCCGAGCACCTGGACTATCGAACTGTCGTTCAAACTGAATAACCCCGACGGCTGGCGGACCCTGATCGGCAGGGACGACTGGACCGGGATTCCGGGAGATATTGCCGCCGCCTTGTACGTTCAGAGCAACGGCGAGAACAACGCCATGCGGTTCACGTTCGCCACGGTCAGCGACGAACGATACTTCCTGGACTCGTCGTTGATTCCCGTCCCGGGCCAGTGGTATCACCTGGCCGTGGTCGGCGACGGCGACCGCATCGATATGTACGCCAATCCGTTCGACGGCAGCGGCTTCGAGAATATCGGGACCTTGTTCATGACCGCGGGGATGGACCATTCCCTTCGGCCGACAGGCAACTGGACGTTCGGGCGGGGCTGGTTCAATGGGGGGTTTGTCGATCACATCGACGGCAACCTGGACAATATCCGTTTCAGTGATGTGGCGCTGACGCCGGCCGAGTTCATCCCGGAGCCGGCGACCATCGCTCTGCTGGGGTTGGGGGGGCTGGCGCTTCGCAGAAGGCGCGTCTAGCACCCGTATCCGGCTGTTGGTCAAATCCTGTTTGGTAGTCACAGAGGTGCGATTATGCAGAAGCTCACGTACCCCGTAGCGCTCTTTCTGACGCTGATTCTGTCAATCGCTGTTCCGGCGGCCACGGTATTGCACTACGATTTTGAGGATGGCACGCCCGAGATGCCGATGAACAACTTCCCCGTCACCCAACAGAACGGTACGGTTGGGACGGTGGATCTTTCCGGCAACGGCTATCACATGCACGCCTGGGACGATTACTGGGGGCCCCTGTTCTCCGCCGCCGGTGATGCCCCGACGGGCACAGGCCTGAGTTCGGTGCACGACAGCCACAGGGATGGGTATACGCTCGCCGACGGGATCCGTGCCTGGAGTCCGAGCATCTGGACCATCGAAGTGTCGTTCAAGCTGAACGATCCCGATGGGTGGCGAACCCTGATCGGCAGGGATGACTGGACGGGCATCGCGGGCGATGTGGCCGCCGGTTTCTACCTTCAGAGCAACGGCGAGAACAACGCGATGCGGGTAACTTTCGCCACCGTCAGCGGCGAACGGTATTTTCTCGACTCCTCACTGATCCCCGCTGCCGGGCAATGGTATCATCTGGCGGTCGTCGGCGAGGGCGGTCAGATCGAGATGTACGCCGATTCGTTCGACGGCTACGGTTTTCAGAAAATCGGTTCGCTCACCATGACGCCCGGAGTCAGTCATGCGCTTCGGCCGACGGGCAACTGGACGTTCGGGCGGGGCTGGTTCAACGGCAGCTTCGTCGATCACATCGACGGCAACCTCGACAACATCCGTTTCAGCGACGTGGCGTTGACGACGGACGAGTTCATCCCCTCCACATTCCTGTCGGCGAGAATCAGGGCCCATACCCCGCAGCCCCGCAACGGTTCCAAGAATGTGCCCGTGAACCAGGCGTTGAGCTGGCTGACGGGCGTCGATCCGGCCAATCCGGAGCGCCCGAATCCGGCGATCACGGGGCACAATCTGTGGCTCAGCGCCGCCTATGACGCCGCCAATCCGCCCCTGGCGCCGGACTGGCAGGACCCGGCCGTCCAGATATTCCAGATTGCGTCCGATGCGAACCCCGCCGACGGAAACGTGGACCCCGCTGCATCGTACAGCCCGCCGCTGCTGATGGACAAGGTGTACTTCTGGATCGTGGATGAGAGTCTCGGCGCTGCGCATCCGCGGGACTGGCTCAACATTATTGCCGGCGTGCAGTGGTCTTTTTCGACCGTTACTTCGGCGCCCGTGGTGGATGCGGGCCCGAGCATCGTGACCTGGCTCAAGGGCGGCGCAACGACCGTGAACCTGAATGGCACGGTGACCGATGAGACCGGCGATGTGACCGGCACCCTGTGGTCGGTGGTTTCATCACCTGCCGGTTCCATGGTGCAGATCGTCAGTCCGTCGTCGCCGGCGACGACGGCGACCCTCAACATGACGGGCCGGTATGTACTGAGGCTTTGGGCCGCGGATGCGGCTCAGCACGAGCAGTCCGACGAGATGGCCATCGACGTCTACAACGACAGTTGCCAGGCGGCCCAAAACAACCCCAACGGCTACACCGCTCCGGCGTTTGACGCCAACGGCGATTGTCGAGTGGACTTCAAGGACTTCGCCATGTTCGCAGATACGTGGCTGGAAGATCAGTCTCTGACACAGGACGCGCTTTACTGATTTGTGTGATGGATGGGCGGCTGAACCGCAAGGCTTTCACGTTGATCGAGCTGCTGGTGGTGATCGCCATCATTGCGGTATTGATGGCGATTCTCCTGCCGGCGCTGCATTTGGCCCGCGAGCAGGCCCGACGGGTCGTGTGCGCCAACCAACTCAAGCAGATCGGCATCAGTCTGCACATCTACGGTTCCGACTACAACAATAAGTTGCCCCGCAACGGCGCAGGCAACTGGCTGTGGGATATTGCCTATAGCACCACGGATTTCATCATCGCCACCGGCGGCGACCGACACACGTTCTATTGCCCTTCGGACCCGAGCAAGAGGCCCGACATGGCCATACTCTGGCAGTTCAGTCAGAATGTGCCTCTGAACAGCCGGATCGGCGATGTGCCCGAACCCGCGAGCGGCCGGGACAATCAATTCCGCGTAACCAGTTACTTCTGGATGATCGACACGGCCCGCGGCAGGTCCTATCATCCGCAGGGGACGCCGGCCAAGGACTGGGTCACCAAGCTCGACTGCCCGCAGGCGGCCGCCACGGATCTGGTCACCGACGCGACGTTGAGCACCTCTTCGGACCCGCAGACGGCCAGCTTCGCCGACGTCCAAGGGGGCTTGTGGAGCCGCTGGCGCATCCTCGACCGCACGAACCACCTTTCCCGCGGCAGCCGACCTGCCGGGGGCAATGTCCTGTTTGTGGACGGTCACAACGAATGGCGGCGATTCAGCGAGATGGTCGACCGTGTATCGCCGCCGCACCACTGGTGGTGATTGAACCGGTACGGTGCGTTCCTGCGTCCGGGTGTCGGGTCGCTGCCGGAGGTGACGGGCGCATGAGTGTCGGGCTGGAGAATGCACCGGACCCCTCTGTGCCCGGCTATTTGGCGTAGAACGTGTGTACGGTCTGGGAGAAGTACTTCTCGCCGGGCCGCAGGATCGGTGATGGGAAATCGGGCTTGTTGGGGGAGTCGGGGTAGTGCTGAGTTTCGAGGCAGAAGGCCCCGTGCTTGACGTAGGCCCCGCCGGATCTGCCCTTCGTGCCCCCGTTGAAGTGGTTGGCGGTATAGAGCTGTACGCCCGGTTCGGTGGTCCAGACCTCCATGACCCGGCCGCTGTCCGGATCATAAGCGGTTGCGCAATGGGTCAGGGCCTTGCCGCCGCCGCGGATGACGAAGTTGTGGTCGTAGCCGCCGATCTTGACGTCGGCGATTCGCTCGCCGATGGCGTGAGGCTGTGTGAAATCCAGGGGTGTGCCCGCCACCGGGGCGATCTCGCCGGTGGGGATCAGGCCCTCGTCGACGACGGTGTAGCTGTCGGCGTTGAGAGTCAGCACGTGGGTCAGGACGTCGCCGCTGCCTTCGCCGGCGAGGTTGTAGTAGCTGTGGTTGGTGAGGTTGACGACGGTGGGCTTGTCGGTGACGGCTTCGTAGGTGAACTTGAGCTGGTTGTCGGCGGTCAGGGTGTAGGTCAGCGTAACATTGAGGTTGCCGGGGTAGCCTTCCTCGCCGTCGGGGCTGATATAGTTCATTTTCACGTAGGCCTCGGCGTCGGTCGCGGCGGCATCGAGGACGGTCCAGATGGCCTTGTCGAAGCCCTTTGTGCCGCCGTGGATGTGGTTCTTGCCGTTGTTGGCGGCGAGCTTGTACTGGATGCCGTCGATGGCGAAGGAGGCGTTGCTGATGCGGTTGGCGTACCGGCCGACGACGGCGCCGAAGAAGCCGCCCCGCTGGAGGTAGCTCTCAAGGTCGTTGTAGCCGCAGTTGATGTCGGCGGCCTTGCCGTCGCGGTCGGGCACAAGCAGGTGGACCATGACGGCGCCGTAGTTGATGACGCTGACGGTCAGGCCGGTGGGGTTCTTGAGGGTGTAGAGGTGGATGACCTGGCCGTCGGGCGTCCGGCCGAATTCCTGCTTGGCAAGGGTCATGGGCGTCGTCTCCTTGTTGCTGGGGGATTGGGAGCCGGCCGGCTCGTTGTCGCAGCCGACGATGGTCAGGGCGGCCAGGGTCAGAAATACACGAGTCTTCATTGGGCGCCTCCGTGTTCGAGAATCACAGTGTATCGGCCTGGTGCAAAACACAATTCTGCGCGAATATACCGCTTCCAGCGGTGAAGATGAAGGGAAAAGTCGGGGATGCTGGATGCTTGATGTTTGGTGGGCTGGGTGGGGTGGGAATTGGACGGGTGGTTTTCCGGAAGTCTGAAG
>DDXG01000217.1:4977-12170 GCA_002347125.1 Phycisphaerales bacterium UBA2266 | reverse complement strand
AGATGTGTATAAGAGACAGGGATACGGCGGGCAAGGGGTTTCGCGGGCGGCAGGCGCGGGTGTTCGCGGGGGTGCGCGACGGGGTGCAGCACGGCCAGACGATCTCCGAGGCCATGGAGTCGCAGAAGTTCTTCCCGCGGATGGACCTGATGACTATCCGCGCCGCCGAAAACAGCGGCGACCTGGGCGAGTGCTTCGCCATGCTCTCGCACTGGCACGAGTCCACATATCGGCTCAAGAGGCGGGCCCAGGGGCGGGTGGCCTGGCCGCTGCTGACCATTCACGTGGCTGTTCTGGTGGTCTGCCTGCTCGGGGCGGTCGGTACGGGGGACCTCAGCGACCTGTGGATGGTTCCGGTGCGGGCTCTTAGGATTCTGCTGTTTCTGCTGTACATCCCCGTGGGCGTGATCTATGCCATCATCAGGTACACCCCTGAAACGGGTTGGGGGCGTCGAATCCTGAGCTACATTGCCCTGTGGATTCCCGGCCTGGGAGGCGCGGTCAAGCGGCTGGCCCTGGCCCGGTACTGCCGGACGTTCTACCTGCTTTACAAAGCGGGCGTTCCCATGGTCGAGACGGCCCGACAGGCGCCGACCGTCATGGGTAATGTGGTCGTGGCGGACCTTGTCCGAGGGGGCGGCGACAGTGCCGCGGCCGGGCATGACGTGTCGGAGGGTTTCCGCCCGGGTCTGCCATACGAGTTCGTCCAGTTGTGGAAGGTGGGCGAGGAGTCCGGCGAACTGGAGAAGGTCACAAAGAAGCTCGGCGACCTGTTCACCGACAGCGGCGAGTTCCGCCTCCAGCAGTTCGCCTTCTGGTTCCCCATGACGATCTATCTGATTGTCCTGATCGTCGGGGCGATTCTCGTCATCTACCTGTACAGTTCAATGATCTACGGGGCGATCGGGGCGTTCGGATAGGCCGGCCGGGGGCGGGCGGCGCCTGTTGCCGTGGTCGGCTGCGATGGGCCGGGCCCCGCAGGCCGGGTGGCGAAATGCCTTGCCGGATGCCTTAGGCCTGTTATAATCCCCGTGATTTGTCTATATGGGGATTACGACATGGCACTGCTGAACGTGAATATCGACCATGTGGCGACGGTGCGACAGGCCCGGCTGACCGATGAGCCGGACCCGGTGTGGGCGGCCGCTGAGTGCGAATTGGCCGGGGCCAACGGGATTACGGTGCATCTGCGCCAGGACCGGAGGCACATCAACGACAGGGATGTTCGGCTGCTGCGCGATACGGTGGCGTGCAAGCTGAATCTGGAGATGAGCATGGCCGAGCCCATCGTCCGAATCGCCGAGCAGTTGCGGCCGGACCAGGTTACGCTGGTGCCGGAGAAGCGGCAGGAACTGACGACCGAGGGTGGGCTGGACTGCGTCCGGCAGAAGAGGCGGCTGGCCGCCGTTGTCAGGCGGATGCATGCCAGGGGTATCGAGGTCAGCACGTTCATCACGCCGGAGCCGGAGCAGGTCGAGGCCTCGGCACAGACCGGCTGCGACGCCGTGGAACTGCATACGGGCGCCTACGCCAACGCCCGCAACGAGCGGCAGGCCGTGCGGCGTATCGGCGAACTGGTCGAGGCGCGGGACCTGGGCATGGAATTGGGCCTGACGGTCCATGCCGGGCACGGCCTGACCTACCGCAACATCGGTCCGGTGGCGTCGATCGAGGGGTTGTGCGAGTTCAACATCGGCCACAGCATCGTCTCGCGGGCCGTGCTGGTGGGGATGCGCGCGGCGACGGAGCAGATGATAGCGCTGATTGACAAGTACAGCCCGGCATAGTCCGTATTGCGTATTGCACAATCCGCACTTTGTAGCCTTGGTCTCGGAAGGTGTATCTTTGATTTGTGATATGTCGTTTTGGTTTTTGCGATTTGATATTTGATAGTCTGCGTTGCAAGGGGTTGACAATGTTTACAGGCGCCATGACTGCTTTGATCACGCCGTTTGCCGACGGCGAGGTGGATTTCGAGACGCTCGATGAACTGGTGGAGTTTCAGCTTCAGGGCGGAATCGACGCGATCGTACCAGTGGGGACCACGGGCGAATCCCCCACGCTCAGCCATGAGGAGCACAAGCAGGTGATCGAACACGTCGTCAAGGCCGTCGGCGGGCAGGTGCCGGTGATCGCGGGGGCCGGCTCCAACTCCACGGATGAGGCGGTAGAACTGGCCGAGTTTGCCCGCAGCGTAGGCGCCGATGCGACACTCCAGGTGACCCCCTACTACAACAAGCCGACGCAGGAGGGCTTCTTCCAGCACTTCAAGGCCATTGCCGAGGCGGTGGACCTGCCGATGGTGCTGTACAACATCCCAGGTCGCTGCGGGGCCGGGATGACGGCCGAGACCATCGCCCGGCTGTCCGATATCGAGGGCATTGTCGCGATCAAGGAGGCCAGTGGGAGTCTCGACCAGGCCAGCGAAATCGCCCTGCGGTGCGACATGACGATTATCTCGGGGGATGACTCGCTGACGCTGCCGCTGGCGTCGGTGGGCGGCAAGGGGGTGATCAGTGTCGTGGCGAACATCGTGCCGGCCGATGTCAAGGCGATGACGGACCTGATCCTCGAGGGCGACCTAGTCAAGGCCCGCCAGTGGCATCGCAAACTCTTCCCGCTGTCGAAGAACATGCTGGGCCTGGCCACCAATCCAATCCCAATCAAGACGGCGATGGCCATGCTGAACATGGCCTCGGACGACATGCGGCTGCCCCTGACGCCGCTGGAGGAGGACAAGAAGGCGGTCCTGCGCAAAACCCTGGCGGATTACGGCCTACTGAGGTAGCAGGCCGTCGCTATCGCCGCGGCTGAATCTGAACTGTCACAAGGTTGGGCAACCGGGACTTGAGGCGTTGCTGGGCCCGGGCGTCGAAGGCCTCGCACTGGGGCACGAACAGGTAGCGCAAAGCCGGCAGTTGTTCGAGGTACGTCAGGGCTTCTTCCTTGTACTGGCCGTCCGAAATGGACAAGTGGTTCAGGTTCTTCATGCCCATCAGGCAGGCCAGGCCCTCATCGGTCAGCATGGGTCCGCCGATGCCGAGACGCTCCATCTCGGTCAGGTTCCGCAGGTAGACCATCCCTTCGTCGCTGTACGTGCGAGGGCCGATCTGGAGCCAGCGAAGGCTGCGGCAATCGGCCAGTCCCGCCAGGTCCGCGTCGCCGAAGGCGTCCGCCGGCTTGTGAGCCAGGGTGATGCCCAATTCCTCAAGTCGCCGGAAGCCCGACAAATCCAAGTTCACGCCGCCGCGGCGGACCTTGCTGATATCCAGCTTTCGAAAGTTGGGCAGGTCCTTGAGAGCGGTCAGACCTGCGAGTGTCACATCGCGTCCACTGTAGAAGAGGTACTCCAGGGACTCAAGAGACCTCAATTGCGAGAAGCCGGCGTCCGTTACGGCCGGGACGCCGAAAAGGTTCAGATTGCGAAGATGCCGGAGACCCGCGATGGCCTTCATTGAGGCGTCCGTCATACCGATGCTGCCGACGGCGAGTTCCTCGAGCTGCGGGCAGTTGGCGGCGAGGCGCCCGACCCCGGCGTCGGTGTAGTAGTTCTTGTCCTTGTTCGGATCGACGAAAAACGGCCGGCCGGCACTGAGCTTGCGCAAGCTCGTCAACTGGGCCAGGCGGGTCAGGCCGATATCGGTGAGGTTCTTGCCGTCGATCTCAAGGTTCTCGATGCCTTTGAGCTTTGCCAAGTGAACGGTTCCCGTGTCGGTCAGTTGTGCATGGCTGACGTCGAGCATTTTCAGGTTCGACAGCCTGGCAAGGTGCGCCAGACCGGCCTCGGTGATGCCGTCGGCCCAGTGGAAGCTCATCCGCTCGACCTGTGCGGCGGTCGAGATGTTCTCCATGCCTCGGTCGGTCAGGTGGTTGAGGTGGCCCGCGTGAAGGGTTTTGAGACGTGGAATGTCCCTGATGTAGGCCATGCCGAAGTCGGTGAAGTTGGTGCCGGACAACATGAGATACTCAAGCCTCGAACAGGCCGCCAGTTGCATCAGGCCCTTGTCGGTCATGCGGCCGGGTCCCAGCGACAGCTCCTCCAGGGCGGGCAGGTCCTTCAGATGCGCCAGACCCGCGTTGGTCAGGCGACTGTTGTTGAGGTAGAGCCCTTTGAGCTTCGCAAACGACGGCAGCAGCGCCATGACGGCGTCATCGGTGGATTCCGGCAGTACCAGGTATTCCAGTTGCCCCAGCGCCAGGAGATTCTTGACGCCGGCGGCCGTGATGACGGCGTGATCGATGGTGAGACTGCGAAGGCCGGTCAGTCGTGCGATGTGGCCGGTGATGACGTCTGTCGGCTTGGCCCCGCCCTGATACGGGCCGTAGATGGCCAGGGCATGGAGGCCATCCGGGTCGAGCGATGCCAGCGGCGAGAGATCTCGCCACGCATCGGGGGCTATCTGAAGCTGGGCGATTTGGCCTGCCGGGACCGTTACGTCGCCCTTGGCCTGGCAGAGGTACTCCCATTCGGCCCCGCGATCGGTCCAGAAGAAGTACGACCGGATGATACGCGGCTCGTCGGCGGGCATGACGTTGAGGCTGCCGAGCGGCCGGTCGGGCGGGAAACGCAGGACGCGCGGCCCCGTAGGCGAGGACGGACGCTCGGCCGGCGCCGGGGCCGTCCGGCCCGGAAAGAGCTTCTGATAGATGGTGGTGTTCGGATCGCCTTGCGACGCCAAAACGGCCGTCGCGGGCAGGCCCCAGGAAGCAGTCAGCACGGCGATGAGAGAGGCGATTCCCCCGTGGCACCCTTTGCCCTGGGCTGGACTCATACAGAATGGGTTCATGGGACTGTCATGACCTCCAAATCCGGGTTGCTCCTGCGAAGCGACTGTATGGTTGTATGGTGACAACTGGCGCCGCCGAGGCGGAGACAGCGTATGGTCGGATGCCCGGCGAAGGCCCGGAAGCCCTCGTCCGTGATGTGTTCGCAGCCCGTGAGATAGAGGTTCCTGATACGAGGCAGTCTCGCCAGATGCCTGGCGCCCTCGTCGGTGACTGTGTTCATGTCCGTCATGCCGGAGGTCTGGAGAACCTCCAGCGAAGTCATCCTGGAGATCTCCGCCAGGTCATCATCGGTCAGGCCGCCTTGGAGAAGGTACATCCGCAGTGTGTGCACCTTCGACAGCCTGCCGATATGCGCCGCACCCGTCTGGCCCAGCCGGATCCGGCACAGCGACAGTTCCTCCAGGGCGGGGTAGCGGGCAAGCTCTGCCAGGTCCTCGCCGACCACTTCGGTCCGCCAGATGCTCAGACGCCGCAGAGACGGGCAGCCCGCAAGATGCCGCAGACCGTCGCGGTGGATCGGCACGCTGAGCGTTAGATCGCGCAGGCGGGGGCATTTGACCAGGTGCTCCATGCCCGCGTCCGTGATCTTCTTGCTGCGAAGCTCAAGGACTTCAAGAGCATTCATCCGTGAGGCAATTTCGAGGGCGCCATCGGTGAGGCCGTCGCTCCACAGGTTGACGTTCTCCAGTTTGTCGAAATCGGCCATGAACGCGATCTCGGCGTCGGTCCACATGCCGCTGGGCAGGTATAGTCGGCGCAGATCTTTCAGACTCCGCAAGTTCTGCAGACCCCGGCCGGTCACGCGGCCGGTATTGGGGTTCGAGAACAGTTCCAGTTCTTCAAGGGTCGTGAGGTTGCGCAAGTGATAAAGCCCGACATCGCCGATGAGCGTGTCCTTGAGGCTGAGCACACGCAGGTTCGTTAGCCGCGATACGTGCTTGAGATGCAGGTCGATGTCCGGGTCTCGCAGGGCTTCGAGATTCAGCCACTGGAGGTTCTTCATCGCTCCCACATGGTACAGCCCCTCTCCGACGGCCGCCCCGCCGAGGCCCAGTTGTGTGACCTGCGTCAGTTTCGGCAGAATGGCCAGCGTGGCGTCGTGTGTCTTATCGCCGCCGATATTGAGGTATTCCAGCCGCTTCGCGTCGACCAGCGGCGCCAGCTCATGGGCCGTCAGCGAGCAAAGCATGGCCAGGCACTGGAGGTTGGGCAGCGAAGCAAGGCATGCGACACCCTTGCGGGTGATTTGCGATTCGCCCATCATCACTGCATCCAGGCCCGTCAGATGCGAGAGAATCTCACACAGTTCATCGTCCACGCACCGGCAGTGATAGAAAGAAACATGTTGGATGTCGTCCGAGGCCAGCGCGGCCAGGGCGTGATGGACGCGGCGGCTCGAATCGTTGACCTCCAATCGCACCCGCATCCCGGCCGGCACCGTCACATCGCCCTGCGCCTGGGCCAGCACCTTCCCGCTCCAACCGAGGGACAGGTTCCACCACTTGGCTTCCGCCGGTCGCTGGCCAACCAGGACATGCCCGATACTGCGGTCGGTCGGAAACCTCAGAACCCGCCCAGCGGCCTCCGGTTTGCCTGCGCCCCAGGTCTCGGTCGCGGGGCGAATCCGCGAGGTCAACTGCTCAAAGATCGTCCCACCATCGGCGGCGCGGCTTGACTTCGACCCCGACGCCACGAGAGCCGCGGAAACCGTTATCACGAGAAGACCGTAACGCATGACGCTGCTCCGCCGAGAATCGAGCATCCAGTATCCAGTATCCAGTATATCCTGTCGGCTTTCAGATTCCCGCGATCAGCCATTGACCATTGACCTGGACCAGCATGGCGTCCATCTCGAACTTGTCGCCGGGCTCGAACGCCTGGCCTTGCCCCTTCTCGCCGATGAAGAAAGGCTTGGTCACGGTAAAGAGCCACTTGACGCCGTATCCGCCGCCTTGTTCGACCATTTCGATCAGTTGTATGGGTCCGCCTACCGACTCGAAGACCTGCTTCATCATCAGGTCGCCCGCATCCCGCGGCGACTGGAGGATCCGCCGCAGGTCATCCAGGTCGGCGGCCCCGGGCGAGAAGCAGACCGCGATCTGTTCCATGTCGCCGGTGGCCAGCAGCGTCGCGAAGCTGGAGATCGTGCCCTGCGGGCTGGTGAAGTCAACGGATGGCAGCGCCCCCATGCCGAAGCCCCCGAATCCAACGCCGCCCATCATGGGCTGATCGCTTCCGCCGTAGGCAGCGCCATACATGGCGTCATTGTCGCCGCCGGCCTCTATTGCGGTATCAGCATTGGCGCGGGTGTCCGGGCCGACGGTGTCGGCGGGGATGGGTTCCTCGGGGACGGCCGGTTGGGAGGTCGGTTCGGTCCGCCCCAGGGAGATGGCGGCCATCGGCGG
>DDXG01000217.1:0-4947 GCA_002347125.1 Phycisphaerales bacterium UBA2266 | reverse complement strand
GTTGTAGACAAGGACGGTGGCGCCGCCGCCGATGACAACCGCCGCGGCCACGGCGATGGCCTTGACCTTGGCCGTGGCCAGCAACCCCCCTGCTGCCGCCTGGGCTCCCGCCGATGCGGCCGCCGCCCCACCAGCCATCGCCATCTTGCCCAACTCCTGCAGGACAACCGCCGGGGCCGCCTGGACGGCGTTTTCTCGGAAGAGCGTCGCCAACAACGTCCCTGCCACCAGCAGGCCCCGCTGCCGCAGCAACTGCCGCAGTTGCACGACGCCGGATTCGACGCGTCTCGAAATCGTCGGCTGCGAGACGCCGTATTTGAGGGCCAGGTCCGTCGTCGTCCGGGATTCGAGGAAATACGCCACGAGGATATCACGGACCTGTGGCTCCAGCGATGCAAGGGCCTCGTCCACAAAGGGCGAAAGATCGCGCCACTGAGTCACTTCCTGGGGTCTGTCGGCGGCGTAGATGCTCTCTCGCTTTCGCCGCGAGGAATCCCGCCGCACCAGATCAACGGCCTTGTTCGTGGCTACTCGATGCAGCCAGGTCGGCACGGAGCCGGTGATCCGCCCTGCGTTACGAAGCAGTTGGAGGAAGGTCTCCTGCACGACGTCGGCGGCCGCGTCGGCATCGGCCAGCACGCGAAGACACGCCCCGTACACAAGGCCCGCGTGGCGCCGCACAATCTCGTTAAACGCCTGGGCGTCGCCGTTTTCCACGAATCGCCGCAACAACACATTCTCACTGGCCGCCATCGGTGGACCTCCTGAGTTCAAGATACCTGTCGGCTCCCGGTCGTCATATACAAGTCGCCTCAGACGCAGAGGTTATTCAGAAAACCCGCCGTTTTCTCAATCCAGCGTCAGGCCCCCTGCCGAGCCGCGGCGCCGCTTGCAGGCATGGGCCACGCCAGGGCGTCGTCGTAGACCCTCAGGAGGCGGTCGATCATGCCCGAGGCCGAGTGGTGTGTCTTGATGTGCCGCCGGGCGTTCTCGGCCAGCTCCCTGGCTCGTTCGCGCGTGTCCAACAGCCCCTGGAGGGCCTTGGTGGCGGCCAATTCATCGCCGCGATCAAAGATGACGGCCGTTTCATCACGGATGAGCAGGTCATCGACTCCGCCGGCGCAGGCGGCCACCGCCGAACCCTTGGCCATTGCCTCCAACAACAGCGGGTCGAACCATGGCAACGGACCCGGCCGCACGAAAATATCCCCGGCCGCCAGCACGTCCGGCCAGTTCGTCAGACGCGGCACAATCGCGACGTGGTTCAGCAGGTCGAACGCCTTGAGCATCCGGTACAACTGCGACTCGGCCCGGCCGCAGCCCATGACCGCGACGGCGAACTCGTAACCCTCGATAATCAGATGCCGCATCGCCGTAAACAGACTCTGAAAATCATCCACGTTGTCGATGGGATAGGCCACGACGATGCTTGGCAGGTCGTCCGGATCGTCGAAGCATACGGGCTCGTCCTCGATGAACGTGCCGTAGTTCACATGTTCAATCCGCTCGGTCATGCGTGGATGCACCCGGCGGACGGTGGATTCGATGGTTTTGGCGGGCACAAGAACCTTGGAGCAACGTCTTGCACTGACGGTGAACTGCGCCCAGCGGCTCTGCAGCGAGTTGATCGAGAGCACATAGGGCAGGTTAAGGCGCCGCGACAGCCGCCGTGCGAACCTCGCACGCGACTCGCACAGGCAGTGTATGACCGTCGGGGCGAATTTAGCCAGTTCGGCCGCCGCACGCCAGCGATTGTACGGATCGGCCAACGGCAATTCGATGAATGGGTAGTAGACGACCTCCACGCTGCCGGTCAGGATGTGAGCTATGTCCACGCCCGGCGGGCAGACCAAGGCGACGGGAACAGATACATCGGCCATCCCGACCAGCAGACGTTGAAGGACCGTCGAGTAGTCGGAGAGTGTGTAGCCCGAGGCAATCAGGGCCAGCCGCAACGGTTTCTTCTTGATCTTGTCCTGAGCCAAACGTGTGAAGTCCTTATGTCGTGAGCGCCTGCCTACCGCAGTTTCGCGTCTTCGGTCGGGCGACCTAATCATGTTACCGCGGCGGGCCTGCCGTTGCCACGGCAAAATCACCGGCGGCCGTCGGAGCCGATCCGATGCAGGTCCTGTATTATAGGACAATGACGCACTGCTGTGGACCGTCGACTTGACAGGGAGCTTCTTGCGCGGTAGGCTTAAACCACGATGGGCAAGGCGTTTCGAGTGTTATCTCTGTGTGTTGTGGCGGTGCAGATAGGCGGCTGCAAGCCTGATGAGCCGCCTAAGCCCATCTGGGAGGACGTCAAGATCACCGACATCTCGCCGACCGGGACGGGTCCCCGGCTCAAGCCGCTTGAGACTGCCGACTTTGAACTCTACATTTGCGAAACGCCGTTAGAGAACTTCTCATACATCAACAAGATATGGCCTATGCTTGACGCCCGGCCGCTGCTGTTCCGCAACTTCGCGGTCTTTGGGGCCAACGGCTATGCCGCTGGGGCGGCTCGGGCGGGGGTGCTCGATGAGATCACGCACTTGCTGGCTCAGGCGGGCGGCCGCCAGATGGTGACGACGACCCTGCTGCTTCCCAGCGGCCAGGCGCAGGTGGTGCAGATCACAGGCCTGGAGCGCAAACGCGACATCCACCACGCCTCGCCCCGGAGCAATGCCGACAGCACCACGATCGGGCCGGGGGTGTTCGGCCTGCGGATCACGGCGGCCCGGCCGCTGGGGATCAACGGCGCCGCGGACGTTATGGTCTATCCGGTCTGCGGCACGCCGGGAACCGGCCTGATCGACTCGCAGCTTCGTCCAGAGCCCGAGGTGCGGTTCATGGATCTGGCGTTTCGCGTCCGGATGAGTCCGGGCGATATGCTGGTGGTTGGTCCCAGGGAACAGATCCAGGACCAGCGGACGCTCGGCGGCCTGACATTCGGCAACCCGGCCGGGACGGTCTTTCTGTTGGAGCACGAACGGCCGCAGCGGTTGCCGGCGGTGCGTCTGTTCATTCTGGTCTGTAGGAGAGTCAACTATTGAACGGCAGGCCATTGACAGCCCGCGTGGCGGTGGTCCGTTGCCCGGATTATGACTGCGGGCGGGTTGCCGCCGCCGTGGCGAGGCAGTTTGAACTGCTCGGCGGAATCGAGCAGTTCGTCAAGGGCGGCCAGTCGGTTCTTATCAAGCCCAATTTCATCGCCCCTCGTTCGCATCGCCACGCCACCCAGACGCACCCGGCGGTCATTATTGCCATCGCCCGCCTGATCCAGCAGGTCGGCGGCAGGGTGTGTGTCGGGGATTCTCCGGCCTGGAGCAACGCCCGCACATGTGGGCGGGCCCTGCGGCTGGATGGGCCGTTGCGGGAGATGGGCGTGCCGTTGATTCAGCTTGACAGGCCGCGCGTTGTCCGGGTCGGTGAACGTGGGACCAGGGTAGGTATTTCGGCCGCAGCACTGGATGCGGATGTGGTTATCAACGTACCCAAGTTCAAGGCGCATCAGCAGATGGTCGCGACGTTCGCGGTCAAGAACATGTTCGGCGTCGTCAGCGGCAAGTGGAAGGCCGTCTGGCACCTGCGGCGCGGCGGCGACGTGGGGGCGTTCAGCCGCCTGCTGATTGACATCTACCGCTATATGGCCCCGGCCGTGACGATTATCGACGGGATTGTTGCTATGGAAGGTCCGGGCCCCATCCGCGGGCGCAACAAGCCGCTTGGCTGGCTCATAGGCTCGGTGGACCCCATCGCGGCCGAGCGCGTGTGCTGCGAGATGGTGAGCCTCGACCCCAATGAAGTGCCGATTATCCGAACCGCCGCCGACATGGGTTTCGGAGCAGCCGCACCCGAAGCCATCGAGACCATCGGCGACAGTTACAGGGACGCCATCTGCACCGACTTCCTCTGGCCCAGGCCCATCCCCCTGCGATTCAGTCCCTGGCACGTATGCAAGAGCATAGCCCGCCAAGCCGTCATCCTGGTACAGGCCAGGCGCGGCGGGTAGGCCATCCATTGTCCCCGGATTACATTCTGGAGAATGACTGTGGGGTGGTCCCGTCTGCCGCTGATTCGCGGCGGTTTCGGCATTTCAGGACGATGGCGATGAAGCCGGCGGCGAAGGTCAGGGAGGCCATGAGATAGCCGATTTGGATGGTGAACATGAGCCTGGCGTAGTCCTGACCTGCGACTCTGCTGCGCATGCTCAGCATCGTCAGGATCGTGGTGGTTGCGGACAGGCCGAGCGTGCCGAGCGAGCCCATCAGGGCGATGAAGCCCTCGACGCCGCCCGTTCGCGCGATGTAGATGATGCACCCGGCCGCCAGAATCAGCGGGCCAAGCATGTGGCACCACTGTTGAAGCAGGATTGTTGTCCTCATCGGGACCTTCCTTTCACGGCATACATCTCACAATCCAATCGCCGTTGGCACACCATACCGACCAACGAGCATCCGGTATCGAGTATCGAGCGATTACAGCCGCCAACCCTCGCGGTAGTTGATGTGCAGCAGTTCATTGGCGGCGTCATTATTGGTGAACTTGCCCGCCTGCGCATCCCAGTCGAGGTTCTGGTCCTTGGCCCGAAGGGCGACCATGCCCAGCAGGACTGTCTCGGTCAGCGCGCCACCGTACTCGAAGCTGGAGCTGGCGGGCTTACCGTCCTTGCAGGCCCTCAGCCAGTCGCCCTCGTGGCTGGTGTTGACCCTGGGCAGGGTCTTCGGTGGTCGCTTGTACGCCTTCATCTGCGTCTCCGGGATGATCCGCAGGCCGCTGGCGCCGGGGCAATCGTGCATGATGCAGCCCTTGTCGCCGATGAACAGGGCCCCGCTGCCGGGCAGGCTGCGTCCGGGTTCGAGGGCCTCCGGCCGTGGCGGCAGAAGCCGCCCGTCGGACCACGTCAGTGTTACTGGCGGCCGATCGCCCCGGGCCGGAAACTCATAACGCACGATCGACGCC
>DDXG01000324.1 GCA_002347125.1 Phycisphaerales bacterium UBA2266 | reverse complement strand
GGCGTAGGGCGGGCCGTCGTGCAGGATGTATCGCGGGGTGCCGGCGCGGGCCTTGCGGATCTGGCCGTAGATGTCCGTGCGGGCCCATTCCTTGCGAAGTTGGGGTTCGCGCTGGACGAGGTTGGCCTTCATGGCGAAGGTGGTCTGGGGCAGATTCAGGGTATCGCGATAACCCTTCTTGTTTTCCTGCTGCTGTTGCGACATCGAATCAAGTCCTTATCAGTGGCATATCGGGTATGAACGCAAGACTATACGGTTCAAATACTTACGTGTCAACTGTCTGTCGTTTGTCGGTCCGCGGCCAACGAAAAAAGCCCTCCGGGAGCCGCTGTCCCGGAAGGCTTCTGAAATCTCGGCTTCGCCTGTCTCAGGGCAGCGGGGGGGCCTGGGGGCTGATAATAATGACTATGGCGATGGTCTCCGCGCACACGACCCGCAGGGGCGGCGAAGACAGGAGCGGATTCGAGTTTGGTCTATTCACGGTACACGACTCAGGACCCACGACGCATGACCCACGACTGCCGACTTCGGGTCCGCGATGACACCCTTCTACGACCTTCGTCGGGCTGCGTCAAGACTCGGTTTAGCGATTTGTGCAGCGAATTCACGGCCGCATGCGGGGCAAATCCATCTCTTCGTGGAGGTAATTGACCGGGTACCGAACGCCGTGATATAATACGTACCGGCGAAGTGTAGCCGGTCCTGTAGACGTAAAGAAGGTATCTTATGGTGAAGCTGGCTGAAGAATTGAGAGACCTCGCTTTGCCCGTGCTTCGCCTGCACGGTGTGAGCCGGGCGGCCCTGTTCGGTTCGTGCGTTCGCGGCGATGCGAGGCCTGATAGCGATGTTGATCTACTGGTCGAACTCGATGGCCGGCTCAGCCTGCTCGACGTCATACGACTCAAACACGATCTCGAAGACGTCCTCGGCCGAACCGTGGACCTCGTCGAGTACGAAATGCTCAAGCCCCGCCTGAGAGAGCAGGTTCTCAGGGAGCAGGTGCCGATTCTATGACACGAGATCCTCTCCTGTATATCGAAGACATACTCACCTGCATCGAGAACATCGAGCGCTACACAGCCGGCGCGGACAAGATGAGGTTCGCCGAGGACACCCAGCTTCAGGACGCAGTTGTACGACGCCTTGAGATCATCGGCGAAGCCGTCAAGAACATCCCGGCTGCAATAACCGGCCGCTATCCCGACATTCCCTGGCGGACGATCGCGGGCTTGAGGGACGTTCTCGTTCACGAGTATTTCGGCGTCAATATCGAGCGAGTCTGGACTGTTGTCACCGAAGATATATCCCCACTGAAGGGCCACATACAAGCCGTAGCCAGAGACATTGCGGGTGGCTCCTGAAACCATATTCGACCAGGGCCTGCAGTATCGCCTCCGGCAGAGTATTATGGATCCGGAGGCACACTATATTCGCTTGATAATCTCCGTCTTTCCCCTCGCTTTCCCTGGCCTCAGCATGGCGGCCATTTCGCGGCTTTTCTGGAACATCAACTCGAATCGCTGGCGCGTGGTGAGCGAGCGGAGGTAGGCGAGTTCGAATTCGATCTCAGCCTCTTCGTCGTGGCGTAGGGTCTTGAGTATTCTCGTGCGCGCCATATTGGACCTCCAGCCGCCGGTTCGTGCATTGCAGGCCGCCCGCCAAGCGATGGCAACCTGCGAATCCGCCGCGACAGCCGAGCACAGGCTCTTTGTCAGGCTCCGCAGGCGTCGAGGGCGTCGATGACCTCGGGCATGTGCGTGTAGGCGGGGCCGCCGGCCATCATCACGGCGACACTCGCGGCGTCGAGGACCTGCTGACGGCTGGCGCCGGCTTCGAGGCACTTCTTGACGTGCAGCTTGATGCAGGGGGCGCACTGGATGGCCACGGCGATGCCGACGGCGACGAATTCCTTCTCCAGCAGGGTGATGGCCCCATCCTTCATGACCTTGGAGAACAACATGCCGAAGCCGCTGATAGCGTCGGGGACCTGCTGTTTCATCTTGGCCGCGTCGGCCGCGAACTGCTCGTAGAATGCCTTGACGTTTTCACTCATGGATAGACCCTAGACCTTGGACCATAGACTTTGGACACACGGCGCATGACTGTGAGCCGGTGTGCGACTTCGCGTGCACTATACGCTTTGGGTCAAGGCGGTTCAAGGGGGAAACAGCGGTCCGAGGAATGTTCGGTCGCCGGATCGGCCGGAGTTACGCGGCCCCGTCCGGACCCTGGAGTTGCCTGAAGGCGCCACAGAGGGATTCAAGGATGTCAGTCGCTATAAGGCTGGTCTGGCCGACCTCGGCGGCGGCGATATCGCCGGCCAGGCCGTGGACGTGAACCCCAAGGACGGCCGCGTCGAACGGCGAGAGGCCCTGACCCAGCAAGGAAACGACAACGCCGGTCAGGACGTCGCCGCAGCCCGCGGTGGCCATGCCGGGATTGCCGGTCTGATTGACGCAGAGGCTTTGGCCGTCGGTCACGACCGTTCCAGCGCCCTTGAGGGCCACGACGGCGCCGGTTCGCTGGGCGAATTGAGCGGCTCCAGCTTCGCGATCGGCGGGCATATCCTCGCGCATCAGGCCCCGCCAGAGGCGTTTCATCTCGCCGCCGTGGGGCGTCAGGATGATCCTGGCCTTCGCCCGTCCGGGCCAATCACCCAGGGCCGCCAGATTGTTGAGGCCGTCTCCGTCGATGACCAGAGGCAGCTCTGGCTGAGCGATGAGTACCTCCACGACCTTGCGCAGGTCGCTGCTGACGCCAAGGCCGGGGCCCATTGCCACGGCGTCGTTGGCCTCGACAGCCTGGAGAATGGCGTCAACGGCGGCGAAGGCGATTCGGCCGGCGTCGTCCTCGGCCAGGCCGATGGTCGTGTAGCATGGCTCCAGGGCCGCTACAACCGGCTGGGTTCCGCGGGCCGTAGCCACGCGGACCAGGCCACTGCCGGCTCGCAACGCTGCGCGACCTGCCAGGGCCGCCGCCCCGCTCATGCCGACGCTGCCGGCCACGATGCAGACCTTGCCGAAGTCGCCCTTGTGAGCATCTGCTCGTCGTTGCGGCAGTCTCGGAATGTCAGTCACGCGGTTCATAGCTCGTCGTTCGTATATCGTATTTCGTCCCTCGTCCGTCGTCTCTCGTCCCTCGGTCACATGCCCTCGATCTTTCGGCTGATCATGGTGGCTGTGACGGCGGCGCTGAATCCGTTGTCGATGTTGACGACCGACACGCCGGAGGCGCAGCTATTGAGCATGGTCAGCAGAGCGCTTAGACCGGAGAAGCTGGCTCCGTAGCCCACGCTGGTTGGCACGGCGATGACCGGGCAACTGACCAGCCCCGCCACGACGCTGGCCAGTGCCCCCTCCATGCCGGCGACGACAATGAGGATGTTAGCCTGTTTGAGGCGGTCGAGCTTGCTCAGGAGCCGATGGAGCCCCGCGACGCCGACGTCGCAGATGACCTCGGTGCGCTGGCCCATGATCTCGGCGGTAACCTGGGCCTCGGTGGCGACGGCCAGGTCGGCGGTTCCGGCGGTAAGAATCGGCAGGACGCTCTTTGAACGGGCGACGGGGGCCTGTTCAAGCGTGATGGTCCGCCCCAGCCGGTTGTACTGGGCCGCCGGGAATTCCCCCGCCGCGGCGATGGCGTCGAACACGCCGGGTTCGGCGCGGGTGGCCAGAACGTTTGTCCCACGGCCGGCCATGTTACGGAATATCTGGACGATCTGCTCGGTGGTCTTGCCGGGGCAGAAGATCACCTCTGGAAAGCCCCGCCGCAGGTGGCGGTGGTGGTCGATGCAGGCGAACTCAAGGTCCTCAAAAGGCAGGTGGCGCAGGCGGTCAAGGGCGTCAGCAACGCTGAGACCGCCGGATTGCACCTGCTCGAGAATCTTCTTTACCTGGTCCGGGTGTATATCGCACCTCGTCAGCTTCGATGGCTGTCATTCTGAGCGAAGCGAAGAATCTGGGCCGCGGACTTGCAGTAACGCCCATTCGAGGGCCAGATGCTTCACCTCCGCTTCGCTACGGTTCAGCATGACAAGTCCGAGCAACGGCACAGAAACGGCCTCTAACGGCTATGAATGGGCCTTGGGTTCGAGGTCGAGGTCCGCGAACAGGCCCGCCTTGAACTTGTGATACGCCAAGGATGCTACCATGACGGCGTTGTCCGTGCAATAGCGTTTTGGGGCGATCAGCAGGGTCCGCGGGGGGCGGGCCTTGGCGCAGGCGGCCCCGAGGGCCTCCCGCAGGGCGGTATTGGCGGCGACGCCTCCACCAAGCAGGACGGTGCGGGCGCCGATGCGTCTGGCTGCCCGGAGGGTCTTCTTGACGAGGACGTCGACGACGGCTGCCTGGAAGCTCGCGGCGACGTCGGCGATCTGCTGGGCGGTCATCTCGGGCACAAGGTCGCGGCCCTTCATGTCCTGGCCGCGGCAGTGGTAGAGCACGGCCGTCTTGACGCCGCTGAAGGAGAAATCCAGCGAATCGCGGCCGAGCATGGAGCGGGGGAACTGGACGGCCTTGGGGTCGCCGCTGCGGGCTGCGTTCTCGATGCTGGGGCCACCGGGGTAGGGCAGGTGCAGGATGCTGGCGACCTTGTCGAAAGCCTCGCCCGCCGCGTCGTCGATGGTCGCCCCCAAGGGCGTCAGGTCCAGCGGCGTGCGGCACTCGAACAGCGACGTGTGCCCGCCGGAGACGACCAGGGCCACGGCCGGCAATTCCAGGTGCTCCGCTTCGAGCATGGCCGATTGCAGGTGGGCGTGGACGTGGTTGACGGCGATCAGGGGCTTCTGCCAGAAGAAGCTCAGCGTCTTGGCGGCCGTAACCCCAACGACCAGGGCAATGGTCAGCCCCGGCTGATTAGCCACGGCCACGGCATCTAGTTCCGGCCCCGTCAGGCCCGCTGCGGACAGCGCCTCGGCAACGACGGGGTAGATCTTCTCGATATGCGCCCGCGAGGCAATCTCCGGCACAACCCCCCCATACTTGGCATGAAGCTCGGTCTGCGATGCCACAATAGAAGACCGAACGACCCGCCCATCGGCCACCACAGCCGCCGCCGTCTCATCACAACTCGTCTCAATGGCAAGGATATTCGTCATGGTCTCTCGGCATGCCACGGGTCGTCGGGTTCAGTGCGCACGCCTGCGAAGTATCAGACCCATAGCCGTTCACGGTTGTCCCGTGCAAGCAGTTGGAGCGCGGAAGGATGACGCGTCATATTGTCCGATAGCCTACTTGGCGTATTCGATGCAGCGGACTTCTCGCAGGAGGGTTACCTGGATTTCGCCGGGGTAGGTCATTTCGTTTTCGACCTTGTTGGCGATGTCGCGGGCGATCTTCATGGCGTTCTCGTCGTCGACCTGCTTAGCGTCGACGATGACGCGGATTTCGCGGCCGGCTTGGATGGCGTAGGCCCCCTCGACGCCCTTGAAGCTGTTGGCGATTTCCTCCAGCGTTTCAAGCCGTTTGATGTAGCGTTCGAGCGTCTCGCGACGGGCGCCGGGGCGCGACGCGCTGATGGCGTCGGCCGCGGCGACCAGCGGCGTGTAGGGGTTGTCCGGCGGAACGTCGCCGTGGTGGCCCTCGACGGCGTTGAGGACCACGGGAGATTCTCCGAAGCGTTTGAGGTAGTTGGCGCCGATGGCGGAGTGGCTGCCCTCGACCTCGTGGTCGATGGCTTTGCCAATATCGTGGAGCAGACCGGCCCGGCGAGCCAGAGTGCCGTCGAGTCCGAGTTCATCCGCCATCACCTGGGCGAGGAAGGCCACCTCGACGCTGTGCCGCAGCACGTTCTGGCCGTAGCTCGTGCGGAAATTGAGGGCCCCAAGCATGCTCAGAATCTTGTTATTGAGGCCGCGGATGTTGGTCTCGACGGCCACATCCTTGCCGATCTGCAGGACCTTGTGGTTGACCTCCTTGCGGACTTGAGCGACGAGTTCCTCGATGCGGGAGGGGTGAATTCGACCGTCCTGGATGAGCCGCTCCATACTCAGACGGGCGACCTCGCGGCGGACGGGGCTGAAACCACTGACCACGATCATCCCAGGGGTGTCGTCGACGATCACGTCCACGCCGGTGGCCTTCTCGAACGCCCGGATATTACGGCCTTCGCGGCCGATGATACGGCCCTTCATGTCATCGTTGGGGATTTCGACGGTTGAAACCGTCGCCTCGCAGGTCTGCTCGGCGGCATATCGCTGGATGGCGGCGCTGATGATATGGCGGCTCTTCTCTTCCGCGGCCTCATTGGCTTCGTCGACCTTCCGCTGGATGAGGGCGGACATATCGTGCTCGCACTCGTCCTCGAGGCGTTTGAGCAGGAGATTTCGGGCCTCCTCTTCATTCATGGCCGTGATCTTGAGGAGCTGGTTCTTCTGCTGGGCCATGAGGGTTGAGACCTGGCGGTCCTTCTCGGCAAGGCTCTGGAGTCGTCGCTCGACCTCGGCTCCCTGCTTTTCGAGGCCCCGTTCCTTCTGCTGGAGGGATTCGGCCTGGCGTTCGAGCAGGTCCTCGCGCTTGCCGAGGCGGGATTCGGCTTCGCGGAGTTCACTGCGGGTCTGGTTGGCCTCACGGGTGAATTCCTCTCGTTTCTTGATGGTCTCGGCGGCTGCGTCGAGTTGAGCCGACTTGATGATGTTTTCCGCTTCCTTCTTGGCGCCGTCGATCTGCCGCTGGAGGTCTTCCTGGAAGGTCCTCTTCTTGGCCGCGGCGCGTCCGAGAACAAGAACTGTTGTTCCGGCGATACCGGCCAGGAATGCGACAATGGCGGTCGCCACGGCTGTCGGTGTGCTGAGAGCAAGCGTTACGGCGTCCATGTTCCACACCTTTCCTACGCAATTACCATGATATGTAGCACAAGCCACGGATGCGGAGGAATGTGAGACCGGCCGTAGTTGTCGCCACCCAAGCGACCGGCAGACCGGGATGGATGAGGGCAGAGAAACTGCTAAGACTCGGGCGTGAGAGGCGATAGGCGAAGCAGCATGGGCTGAAAATCGGCTATAGGGCCGCGGAAACGCGGTCTTGCCCGGTCTTCTGTAATGTCAACCGGTCGGTACCATACGTAATAAGCCGATTCATCTGAGCCTCAGTAATGATGTTGTGATCTACGCTGATACTCTCGGAGCTTCGCAATCTCAATTTCACGCTGAACTCACGTCTCAGCCGGCCGAAGATGCTGTCAAAACCGCGCTCACCCGTCCAACTGCAGGCCCAGGCCGAGAGTGTCTTTGCAACTTAACTGCCTCTGGGGAAAAGGCTTATGATAAGCGATTTCCTCTGAGGGCCCCGCGAGTATCAATGAAGTCATAGAGCCGAGGATGCGAGGCCACCCACATTCCTATTCCACATCGGCATTACTAAATCCATGTTAGGACATGGAACGGGGCTGGTCAAGCGAAAAAAAACACAAAAATCAGCGATCGGCAGGCCGGGGCCTATCCGAGTACGAAAGAACGGACTTGGAAGCCATGCGCCAGGTGATCCTGCGGTGCCGGTTGGTGGGCGAGATTGGATGTCAAATTGGGTAAGATGGTGCGGTTGGGTGGGGCCATCTGTGCCGGCCCATCACAGCGCTTAGGCACCGAACATTCCTGGAACTTGGGCGTAGTGTCCGTAGAAGCAGGCAGAAGAAAGCGTCTTGAAGTGGTTGTGAAGGCTGCGCGAACCGCAGGTAGCCAAGACAGAATTGTACGGATTTTTTTCTCCCCTCCGGAAAACGCCGAGCAGCATGACGCTCCTCGGTGTTTTCTTTTTTTTGTATCCGGCCATTTCTGGCCTGTGTCAACATGGGCAAGATAGCCGCGATACAAGGGGGTATGGGGGCCGGGGCTCAGGGAGCGTAGGCGGGGCCGCGGAGGGCTCGGCCGGGCTTGGCGCTGGTATGCCGGGCGTCTTTGAGGACGGGCACGCCGTTGACCAGGACGTGGAGCACGCCGGCGGCGTACTGGTGGGGTTGCTCGTAGGTGGCGTGGTCGGTGATCGTATCAGCGTCGAAGACGACGATGTCGGCGAAATAGCCCTCCTCCAGGCGGCCGCGACGTTCAAGTTTGAGATTCTCGGCGGGCACAGCGGTCAGCCGTCTGATGGCCTGTTCCAAGGGGATCACTTGTTGCTCGCGGACATACCGGCCGAGCAGGCGGGCAAATGAGCCGTAGGCCCGGGGGTGCGTGCTGGATTTAAGGAAGACGCCTTCGGAGGCCATGCTGCGGGCGTCGGAGCAGAAGGAGACCCAGGGCAGGGCAATCTGGCGGCGGACGTTCTCTTCCGACATGAGGAAGTAGACCACTCCCACGTGGCCGCCATCCTCGATGACCAGGTCGATGATGGTCTCTGTGGCAGATTGGTCGCGACGTTGGGCCGCCTGGGCGAGGGTCAGGCCGATGAGCGGGCGCAGAGCCGGGTTGTGCAGGTCGGTGAGGATGACGTTCTCAGGGCCGCCGGAGAGCAGGTAAAGGCTCTCCCAATCCGGACCGCCGGTCTCGATCTCGCGGGCGACCCGCCGGCGGATCGCCGGGTCGCGGAGGCGGCTGATCCACGCCTGGTGGCCACCGGCCTGGACCCAGTTTGGGAATGCGGCATCCAGGCCGGAGGCGGCGGCGGTATAGGTGTACATGTTGGCGGAGATGCGCAGGCCGTTGGCACGGGCCTGCTCGATAGTCCCAATGAGGTCGGGCAGCTTGTGCCAGTTGGCCTGGCCGGCCGCCTTGAGGTGGTAGATCTCGGCGCGGGTATCGGCGGCACGGGCGATCGCAAGGCATTCGTCAAGGGCCTCGAGGAGCTTGTCGCCTTCGCTACGGATGTGGGAGATGTAGAGCCCATTGTACTTGGCGGCAGCGCGGGCCAGGGCGATCAGCTCGTCGGTGTCGGCGTAGCAGCCGGGGGCGTAGATGAGGGCGGAGCTGACCCCGACGGCGCCTTCGAGCATGGCCTGTTCGACCAGGGCGCACATGCGGTCGAGTTCGGCGGGCGTGGGGCGGCGGTCTTCGTAACCCAGGGTGTGGACCCGGACGGTTGCGGCGCCGACGAACGAGGCAACGTTGGTGGCGATGCCTTTGCGCTCGATGTGGTCGAGGAACTGGCCGAGCGTCGTCCAGTCGACGGCGTAGCACAGATGGGTCTGAGAGGCGAGCAGGTCCTGACGCATGGCGGGCGTCAGGGGTCCCATGGATGTGCCCTCGCCGAGGACCTCCAGGGTCACGCCCTGGCGGATATCGCTTTGGGAGTTGCCGTCGTGGAGGAGCGACTCGCCGGCCCAACTGAGCATGTTGATGAACCCGGGCGCGACGGCCAGTCCATTGGCGTCGATAACAAGCGGCGCGTCGGGTTCAAGGCGGCCGATGGCGGCGATGCGGTCGCCTCTTATGGCAATATCGGCGATACGCGGCGGGTTCCCGGAGCCGTCGTAGACACGGCCGGAGGTGATGACAACATCATAAGCGGCCGGGCGGGCCGAACCACACAAGAGCAATAAGAGGATGAACAGTACAGTTCGCTGGATGGTGGCACAAGACATGGGCGTCGGCATCAGGCCAGGCGGATTCAGTCCTTGACGCGGGTTACGTAGAGGCCGGTTCGGGTGTCGATTCGGATCATCTCGCCCACTTTGACAAATGGAGGAACCTGGACGATGAGGCCGGTCTCGAGGGTGGCCGGCTTGTTCTGGTTCGTGGCGGTGGCGCCTTTGATTTCCGGAGGGGTATCGGTTACTTCGAGGTCAACGGTGTTGGGCAGCTCGATGACGACCGGCTTGTTCTCGTACATGCTGACCTGGAGCTGGGTGTTGGGCTTGAGGTACTTGGGGCCGTCGCCGAAGGCGTCGTCGTCGAGGGTAATCTGGTCGTAGGAAACGGTGTCCATGAGGATGTGGTCGCTGCCGGCCGAGTAGAGGTACTCGAACGTGCGCTTGTCGAGGTAGGCCTCTTCGATGGTCTCTTCCGACCGCAGCCGGATGTTCTGGATAGAACCGTCGGCAAGGCTCTTGAGCTTGGTCTGATAGACGGCACCGCCCTTGCCCAGCTTAACGTGCTGGTAGTCGACGATAATGTAGAGCTTCTCGTCGATCTTGATGCACTGGCCTTTTCGCATTTCTGCTGCTTTCATGGGGTACTCCGTGTCTTGCGCTGCTCGTTAAGGGTTCTTCAGTGTCGTTTGGAAGGCCTCGGGTTGGCCGCGACCAGGCTAAACCCAATATTTTCTCAGGTTTCCAGCAAGAAGTCAAGAAGTTTGCTGCGCAATTACGAGGCAGTGTGTGCCAGTCTTTCGTGGCGG
>DDXG01000156.1 GCA_002347125.1 Phycisphaerales bacterium UBA2266 | reverse complement strand
GGGTCGTGGATCAGGGGTCGGGTGTCAGGCATGGAGTCAGATTGCCTATATTGCCTGGGTTGCCTGAGTTTGGCTTTGTTTTGCGTTTTTGTGGTTCCCGGTGTCGGTTGGCGGCCGGGGGCGGCGCGGCGGGATGAGCGACCTGGAAGGTGGGGCCAGACCATAGACCTGGGGTTCGGTAGGGATTTGGATGCTGGGTACTGGATACTGGATACTGGATTGGGGGCTGTCTCGCTCCATTGGGGTGGTATTGTACCGCATGGGGTTGGCGATTGTCAATTGAAATCCGGGTGTGGGAAACCGCGGCAGATGCGCGGGCCTATACTCGCGCGGACCTGCGCGAATCGCGATGGCGTCCTATCGGCTCGGATACAGGCCGTTGCTCTCGCGTCATCTGGCTGGATTCAAGCCACAGATTTCACAGATTACGCAGATTGTTGAACTACGGATTCGCACGGATTTACACGGATGGATGGGTTGACAGTTGCTGGTCGATGGTCCCGAAGCGGGTTCGGGATCGCCGGGTGAAGCGGCCTGCGGCCGCTGATCCGCCTCCGGCGGGATTTGGCTTGGCGGGCGGAGGGTGGCGTGGCAGAATTAGAGGGCTTGTTGGAAGCGCTGGGTTTATCGCTTTGGGCCAGGAACATGGTTGAGGGTGGCGTGTTGGGTTTGAAGGATGGCGATGGAGTCACGAGGGGGATGGATACTCAGGAAAAGAGGTATGTATTGTACAATAATGGGTGGCTCTCCCTAATATGCCCAAGCAGCTTCATAGAATCACTCATATTCATACTCTATCGTTTCTCAGCGGCTCATTCAAGCCCCCCCGACCAATCCGCCGCAGAAGAACCCCTCCGACCAGCAATCCCAGTGTAGCCGGTTCTGGGACTGCACTGCCATCCACGGTCAAGGTCGCCCAACCGAGAACCACGTAGCCGTGTTCGAGAAATGCGCCGTATGGTCCCATGGTCTCTGTGTAACCTACGCTGATTGTCCCCTTGCCGTCGAGAAGATCGGACCATGTCGACGTTCCTACGAGACCAACCTCCGAAAGACTCTGGAACGGCTCCGCTTGCGGATAGGTCGCTTGTCCCCCCCAGATCGTAACACTTCTCAAATACGGATTCGACCCCAAGGAGGCAACGATGCCAACGTCCACAGCCTGTGCCGGTGCCATGGTGTCCGTTTCTGATGCGACCTCGCCTTCCACCCGCGAGCGGCGCCCCGAATCGTCCTGTGGTGCGAACACGCTGGCCGCTATCTGGCCTGACCACTGTATGTACACGTGGGAAATCTCGCTGAACTGCACGCCCAGGTCAAAATCCACCGTACAACTCGGCGTCTGCCAGTCATACCGCCCCGCGCACGGCAAGGCCAGTTCCACAATCGCCCCCTCCGCCGTGCAAAGGCCGACCAGCACCGCCGCAACCGCTCCAATCACACTCGCACGCATCTCCAGATACCTCCAAATCACCTTTGTCCGAGCACTCATACCGGTATTATACCGTTTGCAGGGCATCCGTTCAAAGAGATACCACAGCGCCGGACGCAAAGACCCATTGTCATTGGGCCCACCCGGACGCCCGAGGCCGCGTTTTTCCACTATCCTGCCCGTTTGTGCCCGTCGCTATGGCACGACCCCGCCCGGATTCCCGGTCCGGCCCACTCGCAAGGGCCCGTAAGCCGCAACCCGGACTCAGCCGTTCAGCAACCAAATTACACGACCGCCCACCCCCTGTCAAGACAAAACAGGAAAAGTAGTGATTTTGTTTTTTTTTTTTTCGAAATCCCCTCACGCCTCCGCCACCGATTCCATCACCTTCAGCAGCGCATCCTTATCAAGCCCCTTCAACGCCTCCTCATCCAGCCACAACCTCCAATGCACCCGAGCCTCAGTCAACCTCTACCACGGAAATACGTATGGTGTCCCTAATGGCACTAAGTTAAGCATATTTGTAACCCTCGAAGGCTGGCGCAGAGCAGCTTGAGCCGGGGGATTTAGATGATTTCGAGGGGGCCGAAATCGCTTTCGGGCTGTGAATCGCTTAACTTAGTGCCATTATATGGTGTCCCCAGAATAGCCAGACATCGCGGCAGAGTCGTCGTGCCCCAAATCAGTAAAACACCGACAACACTCCAATTCCTTTTGCCCATGACAAAATCCTCCTGTTCAGAACTACTTATCACCGAGTTCGCCGGGTCTGTCTCACAACACAGCACTATCGACCGGCGCAAACGTAGCTGTCGGCGATAAGGGTGGGGGCTCGTCCACGATTTCTTCGCCACCATGCCAGACCGCCGCCCAACAGGACCAATCCAATGCTCGCGGGTTCTGGAATCTCATGAAAGGTGGTTCTGGCATATGCCTCTCCTGAGAGATTCATCCAGAAAGGAGACCCATCAACCCAGAACCCTTCTACGATGTAATAGCCGCGCCCGCTATGCTCGTCAATCTGGAAATCATACCCCCACACATCAATCTTTGTGCCCTCCCCAGCGCCCAAGACAAGGGCTTCTATTCCTCCACCTATCTCAAATGAACTCCCGCCACTCAAGATCCCACGCACAAAGTCCGTCACTCCACCCCACACCGATATCGTGCTCGACTCCACGGCGACCCAGTCTTGTACGATTTCACCACCCAATACAGTGAATGTGCTTGAACCGAAAGCATAGACGACGCCAACGGTCCCGCCGGTCATCACAACGTCGGCATCATCCCAGACATTGACAATGTCATAGACATCTCCATCTCGGATGACTCCATCCGTGTAGAAACTTGTCACTGCCAAGGAACCCATCGCCCCCCGCGCATCCACCGCTCCGAGCAAGCCCACGAGGCCCATAAAGACCACCGTCACTCTAAACATGATTGTACTTCTCCTTTGCGCCCGCGCACTCGCACGGCGCGCACCATGAGGGGTATGAATGATAACCGGCGAAGGCCCACGAAGGCCGCCGCATCAGATTCGATTGAGACCGCTGCCCGCATATCCCGCATGCCTTTCCAAGCCGCCGCGCTTCATGGCTCGCTCCTGATACAGAATCCGTTCTCTACTGCCTTTCATCACCTCGGAACCGGCCCGCCCGAACGTCCATCATCCGCGCCGTCAACCGGCCGACCGACGTCAATCGGCCTCCACGACAGGCAAGCATACCACAATCGCCCGGCCCCGTCAAGCCCGCACGGACGCCCGANNCTCACTCCCTATTCACCCCCGTTGCGCCCTCTGCAATGGCATTCCGCCCCAGCACCCTGTCTGGCGGCACCGCGGCCGTCGGGGCCGGCCTCCGGGCCCTTGGCCTCTGCCGCTGGTTGCCGGAGGACGCGCAAAACGCACCTCCGGCCCCGCTGTCAATCCACAGATTCTTGTGCGGAACCGCACTTCACAAACTCTCTATTGCGTGCACGCATCCTTGATATACTGTTTCTGCATGAAGATGATCAACAGCACCGGATAGACCAGAAACACCAGCGATACACACGAACACCCCATCGCAAAGGCCACGGCCTCGTCCTCCATGCGGTAGGCCCCGGACGCCAGCAGCACCATATTGGCGATGGTCCCAACGATGCTCCAGATTACCGAGAACACGCCGTATCCAAACGCCCACCGCCGCGCCGAATCCTTGCACTTGAGCAGACCGATCCCGGAGATCAGCAGGACAATCGCCGCGACAAAGCCCACGATATGCGCTATGACGTTGAAGACGATCACAATCGCCTCGGGGTCCATCACCTTCGACGGCAGGAACGTCGCGACCAGGCTGCACGGCAGGCTCAATAGCGCAAGGGCCCCGAACACAATATTGAGCACGCCGAAGACGGTCACCGCCGTCGGCCGCGGCGGGGCAACAGGCTGCGCGGGCCACGGCTGCGGGCTGTAGAAGCCGGTCGGCTGCGGCTGGACGCCCCAGGTCTGCCCCGGCCCGGCCGGCGGGGGCGCCGGTGCGGCCGGGCCGGGCGTCGGCGCCGCGAATGCCGTCGCCAGTTCCGCCACCTCCCCGGCATGCCGCCAGTTCTCCCAGCCGCCCGTCCACACATAGGACTCGCCCGTCAGCACCCCCGAGCGAATCAGGTCCACCAGATTGTCCAGCGCCACCGGCCCATTCTGCCGGTCGTCCTTTACATAGTACCACTCAGTATCACTCATGATTCGTTCCTCTATTGTCGGTCGGCACGTTCGTAAACACGTCGATTTGCGCCCACTGTAACAAATCCCGCCGCCTCCGTCACGCCTCCACCCCGATATTCCCTGCAATCGACGATACACGAAATACGCACGACGAACGGCGGAGTACGGTACAATGGCCGGAGGTACGGGCTGTTGCCGGGTCCGACCGTTCTCAGAGGTGTTCGTGCGACGTTATCGGGCATTTACGCTGATTGAGCTGCTGGTCGTAATCGCGATTATCGCGGTTCTGGCGGGGATTTTGCTGGCCGTGATGGGCAAGGTCCGCGAACAGGCCCGCCGCGTCGTCTGCGGGGCCAATCTCCGCTCCATCGGCCAGGGCTTGTACGCCTATGCGGGCAGCTTCGAGGGTCTTCTGCCGCCACAGTACGGCGGCCTGACCTACGAGACCTACGACACCTCCGCCGATTCCATCCAGCCCTGGATTGCCTACATCGCCGGCGCAAGCCTCTACCGAGACTCCCAGGGCCGGCTCATACCCCTGCAACTGGGCAAGCTGTTCAGCCTGGCGATGGTCGACGACCCCCGGACGTTCTACTGTCCATCCGGTGAGCGCCGCCCTTTCAACAGCATGGGCGAGTTCTCCTACCGCCACTACCGCGACCCCAACGGCCCCAGGCTTCCCGGCAACGCCCTCTGGGCCGCCCCCGCCGGACGTCCGGACGAGAAGATACGCACCGGCTACATGTACTGGATCCACGGCCGCAAACGGCTCGACGACCTGGGCCGTCAGACCCTGGTTACGGACCGAATCCACACCTGGGATACGATCTCCCATACGGCCGGCAGCGGCCGACCCGAGGGCCTCCAAGGCCTCTTCGGCGACGGCCACGTGCGTTTTTGCACCAGTGAGCGGCTTTTTGACCCTCTGCTCTGGGGGCTGGATGACCCTCCAACGGCCCCGCCGGGCGCCAGTAAGGAAAGATTCGAGCGAATCCTCTGGCGCATGACCGACTGAACCGATTGGCTCACGCCGGTGCATCGGCCATTGGAAAACACCGAAACGGCCCGGTTTCGCGGTGCAGGGTCGGCTACAGCGTTCGGTGGCATTGGGTTGCACGACCCCACACCGCTGAAACTTGTCGGTTCACCGGCACAAGAATGGGCCGCGAACGTATACAATCTATCCGAAAGACCCCTTGGCGGGCAATATTTTTGTGAACTCATCGCCTGTTTGCCGATGAAATCACCAGGGCCCGGTTTTTCTGGCCCTCAGTCCCATGGAGACTCCAATGAGCGGTTCTGACATAGATTTGAGTGAGTTAGGCGAATTGCTGGAGAGGTTTGAATTCGGCGCAGAGTTTGAGAAGTTCCGCGATACGGCCATATACAGCTCGCTTAAGTTCAACTACGAACTACACCTGCACGCGGATTCGGAGGACCGGCGGGTCCGGCATGTCGAGGTCGTCGGGGTCTGAATGCCCTGATGCCGGGAGCTTCTCTATAACCTGACACAGGCGCGGGGTTCCGCTGTGCGCTGCCGGGGCCCGTGGCGACCCGGCGGCGGGGCGCATGGTCCTCAATAGAACTGCCGAGAGTCGGACGGGACCGCCGTAGCCTTGAACGTAACCTCATACCGCCGCTCAATCTGGCCGAACACCCCGATACTGATTCGCATGATTTGCAGTCGCACCAGATCGCCCTCGGCCTTCCTCTCCATAGCCAGCGACAGTTCCCGCAGATTACGCACCGGTATCCCGTCAATGTCAAGGATGAGGTCGCCCTCCTTGAGCCCTGACGCCGCCGCCATCCCCCCGGCTCGCAATTCGGTGATAATGAGGATCGGATAGGCGGAGTCGAAGCCGAACCGCCGCGCCACGCTCTCGGTCA
>DDXG01000323.1 GCA_002347125.1 Phycisphaerales bacterium UBA2266 | reverse complement strand
CATGAGTTGGGTGGCAGCCTTTCGTATGGTCAAGAGCCGGCTTGATCCGGCCCTTGCCTTCGGCAAAGGCCGCCACACCCGTCGGCATCCTTTTGCATTTTGCCATCCCGACGTGCGTCGGGATTTGCTTTTTGATTCTTGATTCTTGATTTCTCATGACGTGGCCACTTGGTCTTTCTGGGTCGTGGGCGTGGCTTCGAGGATACTCTTGAGAATGTCATCGCTGCTGAGGCCCTCGGCCTGGCCCTCGAAGTTTAACAGAATCCGGTGCCGCAGCCCCGGCAGCACCGACCTGGAGATGTCATCGAAACTCACATGGTAGCGGCCGTCCAGCAGGGCCCGCGCCTTGCCGGCGAGCACCAGCGACTGGACGCCTCGCGGCGAGGCCCCGAAACGCACGAAGCGGCTGGTTGCCTCGGGCGCGAATTCGCCGTTGGGGTGCGTCGCCAGCACCAGGCGAATCGCATAGTCCTGCACGTGGCCGGCGACGGCGATGCGGCGGACCAGGTCCTGGCCGCGGACAATGTCGGCGGCGCCGATAATGGAGTCGGCCTTCGGTTCGCCGGCCGTGGTCGTGCGCTGGAGGATCTCCCGTAGCTCCCCGCGGTTGCTGTAGGGCACAAGCAGCTTGAAGAAGAAGCGGTCGAGCTGGGCCTCGGGCAGCGGATACGTGCCCTCCTGCTCGATGGGGTTCTGCGTGGCCAGCACCATGAAGGGATCCGGCAGGTCGCGCTGGACGCCGCCACTGGTGACGGAGCGCTCCTGCATGGCTTCGAGCATGGCGGACTGTGTCTTGGGGGTGGCGCGGTTGATCTCGTCGGCGAGGATCATCTGTCCGAAAATCGGGCCTTTCTGATACTCGAACTGCCGGCGGCCGGTGGCGGCGTCCTCCATGACGATGGTCGTGCCGATGATGTCGGCGGGCATCAGGTCCGGGGTGAACTGTATCCGGCGAAACTCCAGCGAGAACGCGTCGCTCAGCGTCCGCACGAGCAGTGTCTTGCCCAAGCCGGGAACGCCTTCCAGCAGGACGTGGCCTTTGCAGAACAGGGCGATCAGCACGTCGTCGACGATGTCCTGATGGCCGACGATCACCTTGCCGATCTCGCGCCGCAGGGCATCGAACATCTTGCGGAATTCCTCGCAACTTCTCTCCACCGTCGTCTGTTTATCAGCCATTTTCGTCTCCTGGATCTATATTGTCTATTGCCTATTGCCTGTTGCCTCGTCTCTCGTCCCTCGGTCTTCGTCCCGACCGGAGGCCTTTCGCTTGGCCCGCAGCAGTCTGTCAATGTGTGAACGCTCCGGTTCGCCGGCGGGTTTCGGCGGCGGCGTCTGTTCTTCGTCCTTGCCGGCCGGTTTGGCTTGGGCCGCTTTGAGGGCCGGCGGCTTCGCATCGCCGATTTCGCCGGCCTCGTAGCGCCGCGCGGCGTCGGCGGCAGTCGAGACCATCTTGTCGTGGACCTGCTTGCGCGTGGCCTTGAGGCGGCTGAGCACCTGCTCGGCCTCGGTCTGGGGTTTGCGGGCGGCTCGTGAAAACCGCCTCGCGATGGCTCGAAAATCAATCACAACACGACGCACGGCCACATCCAGCAGCAGGACCACGACCCAGACCAGCAGCAGCGGCCGGGTCAGCGGCAGATAGGCCTTGGGGAAGTCCAGGCCCGACCGCTCGTAGAGTTCGGCCAGGTTCGGGTCGGCCGGAAGGATGCGGCCGCCGGTCATGTCGCTGATTCTCGTCAGCAGGGGCTCGTTGTCGATGAGGTCCCGAAACTCCGGGGCAAACGGTATCGTGACTACGGCGTGTTTGATCTGGGTCCGGGCATCCGGGCCCACCTGTCGGTATTGCAGGTTCACCACGTAGCTGCCGGAGCCCGGCGCAGTGAAACGGCCCGTGTACTGGCCGGGGCCGGTCTGACTCAGTTGCAGCGGCTGGGTCGCCATCTCCGGGCTGATCACCTGGCCCTGGATGCTCGATAGCTGCATGAGCCGGCCCTCGGCATCGACCGTTTCGACCGTGATGGTCACGTCGCGCCCCTCGACATCGGTGAAGACCTCGCAGCCGGCCGACTCGCGCGAGCCGCCGGCCCACCGCACGGCCTGCTCCCAGAACGCACGAAACTGCGGCCACGTGAGCCACTGGGAAGCCCAGCGGGCGTCGGCGGAACTGGTAAAGGCCACGCATCGGCCCAGACCGGTCTGGCCGGTGGCCAGGATCGGGTCTTTGTCCGGGCCGGACAGGACGATCTGGCTGAATCCGGCCTTGGGGCCGGTCAGGACAAAGCCGTCCAGCGCCGGGACGCCCGGCAGGCCGCGCATGATCTCGCTGGGGCCGTAGGTCAACTCCGGGATGAATGTCTCTTCCTGCACCAGCGCGCGGCGAACGACCTGGGCCTCTTTGATGAATATCTGCGGCAACTGCTGCGGGTCGGTGACGTTGTAGAAACGTCCGCCGGTGCCCTGGGCCACATTGAAGAGGCTCTGGACATCGGCCGGTGAATGTGGAAAGACCGCCACGCCCGTGCAGGTGATCTGCGCCTGTTTGAGCTGGGCGAGCAATTGCGGCGTCGGCGGGGCCGGGTCGCCGTCGCTGATGACAATGACGTGCTTCTGGGCGGCATCGCAGGCCGTCAGGGCGTCGTAGGCCTTCTGCAGATGCGCCCCGAGATCGGGCATATCGCCCATTTGCATCTGCTCGATGGACGTGACCAACGTCTGCTTGTCCCCGACCGGGGCCAGCGGGAAGACCCAGTCGTCGGTCCCCTGCCAGTCGTAGCTGAGGACCCCGGCCAGGTCCAGGCGGCTCAGCGTACCCACGGCCGCGGCGGCGACCTTCTTACCCCAGAAGTTGCCCTGGGGCATCTCGCAGGCGTGCATAATCAGCACCAGAGCGCCTTTGGGCATTTGTTGCTTCTGGGGCGGGTCCGGATCGACGGGTAGTATCCGCGCCACAGGCGAGCCGATCCACCCGCCGGCGCCGAAGGCGTTGGGCCCCCCTACCATCACCAGGCCGCCCCCCAGGTCGCCGACGTAACGGCACAGCATTTCCTGCTGCTGGAAGGTCAACGATGCGGCATCGACGTTGGCCAGGACCAGGGCATCGACGTCGATGAGCCGGGCGAGGTTGTCGGTCAGGTCGCTGATGTGCGTGTAGCGGACTTCCATCGCGGTCTGGGAAAGGGCCTCGGCCAGGGCAGCGCCCGATCGGCCGTCGGTATCCATCACCATAATGTGCCCCGGTCCGGCGACGTAGACAATCGCGCCGGCCCGGTTGTTCTCCTCGATGCCGTCATCGGCGGAATCATCGGGGATGAACTGCGCCTCGAAGGCGTGAATCCCCCGCGTGCCGACGGGGATGGACACGGTCTGGACGTTCGTGCCGCTGCGAAGCTCGACGTCGGCGGCCAGGTCGGGCGAATCCGGCACGAGGTCCACGGGCTCGTCGTTGAGCATCAGGTGCAGCTTGCCCCGGACGGCCCGCGTGCTGTCGAGAATGAACCGCAGCGCGACGGTCTCGGAGCTTCGCGCGCGGGTCGGAGCGGCCAGCCGCCGGAAGATCACCTCGCTCTCGCTGCGATAGCGGATCGGCACCACGTCGATGGGTATGCCGTTGGCCGCGGCCGTGCGGGCGGCTTCCGCGAGGCTGCCGCTGGTCTCGTTGCCTTCGCTGAGCAGCACGATCCGCGCCGCGACGTCCGGCGGCAGGATGGCCATCGCCATCTTGATTCCATCGGCCAGGCGGGATTGCAGGCCCGTCAGGTTCGTATTGCGGCGGCGGACCTCGGTGTCGATTGAGGGCAACTTGGAGATGCTCGCGGCCTCGGCGACATCCACGACGGCGAAGAGGTCCGCGTCCTGACGGGCCGCGGCCGCGATGGATAGATAGTCCACCATTGGCTCGCGGAGGTTCGGCGGGATCGACAGACTGCGGTCCAGAACCGCCACGACCGTCAACTGCCGGCTCTGGCGGGTCAGCATCGGTCGAGCCAACAGGCACACCAGCAACAGGACCAGTATGCAGCGAAGGGCAATCGCCATCGCCCGCCGCACGCGGCCGAGGGCGCCAAGCCGCCGCAGCGCCAGCCAGACCAGGGGAATCACAACCACGCTGGTCGCCAGAAACCACGGTTGAGCGAAATATAGCCCGTATGCGTCGTTCAAAGCCGCCACACCTGAATTCGATTGTTGCCCGCGTCCACAACGAACACCTGCCGCTTTGGACCGACGGCCACGCCCCACGGATAGGCCAACTGGCCGAGGGCGCGCCCGGCCTGGCCGTAGACTGCCACGCTTCGACAGGTCGAGTCAAAGACCTGTATCCGGTTGTTGCCGTACTCGCAGACCACCAGCTCCGGGCCGGTTGAGCCGTCGAGCAACACGAGGTCGTATGGGTATCGCAACTGCCCGGGGGCACGACCCGGCTCGCCGATGTAGCTCTGCAAGCGGCCTTCCAAGTCATAGACGCCGATGCGGTGGTTGCAGGCATCGGCGACGTAGAGCACTTGGCGGTCGGGGTCGATGCACAGGGCGCTGGGGCGTGAGAACTGGTCGGGGCCGGGGCCGGGGCTGCCGAAACTGAACAGAAAGTCGCCGTCCGCGGTGAAGACGCTGACCCGGTCGTTGCCGCCGTATTCACTGACATAGAGGCGCCCATCGGGTCCGTGTTCGACATCGGTTGGATAGATGAAGCAACCGTCGTCGCGGCCGAAGGAACCGAATTCGCCGACGATTTGCCCGGCCGCCGAGAACATCAACACGCGGTGATAGTGCGTATCGGCCACATAGAGACGACCGTCCGGCCCCACTGTCAGGCCGGTGGGGTGGCCGGCCTCAATCAAGGGCATCTGGATGCTGGCTTCGGGCTGTCCCGTCTCGGTCAGCCGCTGAATGCGACCGGTCTTATCGACCACAAGGACGTGCCCGCCCGGCTCGTAGTCGATCGCCCTGGGGTACAGGAATTCCCCGGCGCCTGAGCCGGTCCGCCCGAACGAACGGACGACGTCCGGCCCGTCGCCCGGATGGCGTCTGCAACCGGCGCCCGTGGCCAGAGCCAGCAGAAGAACCAAGCACGCGGCCGACCAGCGCCGCCGGACCACCACCAGCAACAGGACTACCCCGACGCACAGTGCCATCAGGGCCGTGATCAGGATCAGGCACGACGCGATGACCTGCTGGTCCCTGGCGTAGTGCATCTGATTGAGCAGCCGCTGGGCGAAGTTGGGCAGGCCCGGCGGCAGGAGCACCATCGTGGCCGACAGCTCCGTGAGGCTCAATGCGACCACCAACAGGAATCCGCCCAGCAGGACCGGCCAGACCCTGGGGGCGTGGACAAGCCACCATGTTCGCCAAGGGCCGGCGCCGTCGAGGGCGGCCATCTCGGACAGGCGTCTGCGATCGGGGTACCTCGTCAACATGAACACAATCATGGCCAGACCCGCGAATCGGGCCCCCTGTCCCATCGCCACCACGGGCCAGCCGTTTCGCAGGCAGTCCGGGGCCCCGCCAATGGCCAGCACCTGCAATAGCCCCACCGCCATGAGCGAGCCGGGCAGGAACATGGCCGCCAGAATGGTGCATCGGACGACCAGGATGAACCCCGCCCGCCACCGTATCAGAGACTTGTGACAGGCACGGCCCCGGTCATCCGAGTCGGCGACCGCCAGGACCGCCCAGCCGATCAGGTGGGCTGCGGCAGCCGTCAGGCAACCGATCAGCAGCGAGTAGAGCAGCTCGTCAATGTGCAGCCGGCCAAACCGTCGAAACCCCTGGGTCCCTTCGAGCCCCATCGCCAGAATGGCCACCGGGGCCCCGCAGGTCAACCCAACCATAGCCGCCACCACCATCCAGTCCAGTCTCCTGGGTTCGACGGCGCCGCAGGCGGGCCTGGCCGTCCGGAACCACTGGCGGTGCATCGCTGTGGCCGCGACCGCCACGACCGCGGCGACCACGGCCACCGGCCAGGCCGCGGTGGCGACGGCGGGCGACGAGCCCGTTAATTGGTACAGCACGGCCAGCTCGGTGCCGAACGTGCGAATGCCCGCCAGGTGAAACGTGCCGAACTCCGACAGAATCAACACGAAGCAGCAACCCCACGCCAGCAGCAGGCCTCGACCCAGCAGCGGCAGCGTGACACAGAGGAATCGCCGCAGACGGCGGGCGTCCAGGGCCGCCATGTCCCAGACTGCACGGTCGATGTTGCGCCATGCCTGCGAGAGAATCAGCGCCGCCAGGGACCAGCACCAGGTCGCAAGGACGAACCAGGTGGTCGCCGTCGAGACCGCACGGGCGGCCGCCGGGCGGCCGGACAGGTACGCTCCAAGCGACGTCGTGGGGCTCAGGAGCATCTGCCACGCATAGTACAACAGGTATTGCGGGAGTATCAGCGGCAGCAGGAGCAACAGCAGCAGGACCGGCGCGGCGCGCGATGCTGCTGCGAGCAATCGCCCGGGAAACCACCCCAGAAGCACCGCCACGGCGGCAATGCCGGCCGCGGATGCAAACGAACCGGCCAGGTCTATCGAGATGGAGACGCCCGTCGGCGCCGCGCGGGCGCTCAGGGCCGCCGCCAACAGGACCGCCAGAGGCGCGCCAATCACCAAGGCCCAGAGGACGAGGCCTGCCGCGGGCAATCCCACCGTGGCCACTCGAGCCGGTTTCACCTGAGTATCTCCATCGCCGTCGCAATGGCCTGGGGCAACATGTCCGCCACATCCTCGTAGTCGACGCTCAGCGCCGGCTGGATGGCGTATTGGGCGAATTCCTCGGACAGATCGGCCTGGACCGGGCCGTTGTGAGAGTCACTGCGGGCCAGCATCTCCTCGACTGTGCCGCCCAGGATGAAGGTCATCAGGGCCGAGGCCTGTTCGGGGTGCGGGGCGCCTTTGAGAACCGCCGCGGTATTGGGAATCGCCAGCGAGCCCTTGCCCGCCTGGTCCAAGCCGTGGCAGGCCACCGGCCAGTTGTTGCGCTGGGCGGCGTACACATCGTCGGTATCGGTCATGCACACGTCGGCCTGGCCGGTGGCGACCATCCGCACGGCGGTGCTGTTGCCGGCGACCAGGCGAACGCGGTTGGCGGCAAGGCCTCGCAGTATCTCGGTGGCGCGCCGCGGACCGTAATGGACGAACCAGCTTGCCACATCGCCGCCGGTGGTTCCGAACTCGGGAGCCGCCATCACGATCCGTCCGCTCCATTTCTCGTCGAGAAGCGCCTCCAGGCTCCTGGGGGCTTCGTCGCCAGACACACGGCCGGTATGATACGCAATCACGCGGCCGCGAAGGCCCAGGCCGTACCAGGTGCGGTCGGCCGCCTTGAAGGGGTCGGGCCAGTCGTTGAAGGCCTCGGATTCCCACGGGGCCAGCAGCCCCTCGCGGGCCAGCCGGATGGTGTGGAATATCTCGCCGGACCAGAAGACGTCCGCCACGGGCGCCGCGGCCTCGGTGCGGATCCGCTGGACGAGGCCCACGGTCTTGGCGGCCTCCGTGTCGTACCGGGCGAGGACCCGAATCCCGGTCTGTTTCTCAAACTCCGCGACGATGGGTTCGGCGACGGCCTGATCGACCGAGCAATAGAGCACAACCGTCCCGGCCGCACCGGATGAACGACCCTTGCAGGAAAACCCCGCCGCCACACACAACCCCACCAGCAGCACAACCGTCGCCCCCCGGCATACCCACGTCCTGGCCTGTCCCATCGCCGAATCCGTCTCCTTTTCTGGTTGTTGTCACCGGCGGGTCCATCACTCGCCGCGCCGCGATTGCTCCAGGGCGCCGAAGTACTGCTTGACGGCCTGTTCGTACTTGCGGGGTATCTCGTTCTGGCTGATGGCCTCGGCGGCACGGTCGCGGCCGGACTGAACGACCTGCGAGAAATCACGCGTTGCCTGGCCTTTGATCTGCACGTCCTTGAAATACCAACTGGCGATCGCCGGCCCCTGGCTCGCGTCGCTTTTCACGATGGTCTTGGCGGTGGCCGTGTCGCCTTGCGAATCCGAGTCGCGCGGGCCGAAACCGACGCCGGGACCGCCCGTGCCGGGACCGGAACCCTGTAGGGCGCCTTCGGCGAACGGTCCCTGTCCGCCGAGGCCCTCGCACATCCCCTGCCCGAGCCCCGCGATCGCCCTCGCGATTTCCGCCAGCGACGCCTGCATGGCCGCCAGTTGCAGGTCGAGGGCCTCCAACTCGCTCAACTGGTCGAGCAACTCGCTCAGGTCGCCGGCCGAGAGCCCGCCCGACCCGGCGCATCCGGCCAGGGCCTGGGCCAGGGCCGAGCACCGGCCCGAGGCGTTATCGCAGGCCGCGGCCTGCTGCATCAGCTTTTCGAGCAGTTCATTGCTGATGCCGGCCTTCTTGAGGGCCTCCCGCAGCTTGTCCGGGTCCAACTGCGCCAGCGACTTGTCGAGGCCGAGCTTCTCCAGTTCCTTCTCGAACAACTGCTGCTTGTCGGCCAGGGCCTGGAGTTCCCTGGCCAGATTCTCAAATTGTTCGGACAGTTGCTTTCGTTCGGCATCGTCCCTCTGCCCGGCGGCCAGGACCTTCTGCAGATCGGCCATCAACCGGCGGGCCTGGGCGAAATCGCCTTTGGCCAGTGCGTTGCGCAGCTCCATCGACAACTCATCTGTCGAGCCGCGCAGGCCCTTGAGCATGTTCTTGAGCATCTCGGCGGCGCCGGCCTGCGGCGTGTTCTGCACCGCGTGGATCTTGTCGGCAAGCTCCCCCAGCTTGCGGATGGCCTCCCGCTTGACCTCGGCGGGCCTGGCGGCCGGTGCTGTCGCAAGCAGGTCGCCGACGGCATCGGCGAGGTTCGGATCGTTCAACTGCTGCACGGCCGACTCGACGGCGCTGACGGCCGCGACCACCTCTGTCTGGGCCTGCTGTTGCTGTTGCTGCTGCGTCTGTTCCTGTTGGCGGCGGCGCTGGAGGCCGAGAAGGTCCTTCTGCGGCATCCACAACGCCATCGCGGCGACGACGACCCACAGAAAAGCGGTCTGACGCCAACGCGGCGGGGCCTCCAATGGGAAGTGGCGGCGGACATCCAGCCCGTGGGCCCGGCCGCGGGCTTCGCGGCAGGCGGCCTGGGCAAAGGGGTCCTGCGAAGAGGCCAGCAGCAGCGTGGTGCTGAACCGTTCCTTCAGCCGCAATCGTGTATCCAGCACCAGGGCCGCCTGCATCCGGTCGGGCCAGGCGGGAACCGATGTGGCGATGGCCAGGCTCGCCAGAACCCCCGCCAGTATCGCCACGGACCAGCGGCTGACCAGGTCAATCGACAGAAGCCGCTCGATGAGAATGGCCGGCGCCAGGACAGCCGCGGCGGTCATCAGCACCCAACCGACCCGGTGAATCAGGAGATTCACACTCAGCCGGCGGGCGGCAAACCGAAGTCTCGACTCAAATGCCTTGGACACGGCGAGGCTCTCCAGATTCAGGCTTCAGACTTTGGGTACGGACCCCGAACCGGCATCCGGGACCGGCCGGGATGCCCTTGCTTACACAGCTTCAGCCAACACCAGTCTACACCCGGCGGCAGCCTGAGTCAAGTGTTCCAGACCGGCGTAGCGCCTGGAGTCGGCCGGCTGAGGTTCGGCGGCGGCGGACGCCCGCAAACTCATGCGGAAGGCGGGCCTCCATAGACAGGGCGAACCTGCGCAGATGTGACGAAAATGTCCCCTTATGTCCCCCGGTTGCGGCAACGTAAGTCATTGACCCGCAAGGAGTAGAAGAAATTTCAACAATCCATTGTCACTATGTGACTATACCCTCGCGTTTGGTCGAAATCTTGCCCATTTTAACAGGCCTGGGTGAGACGGGGGGCCTTTGAATGGCATTGGTGCCGCAGTGAATGTCGCCAGCCTTATTGTGATAGTACCTCGAATCGGCGGCGGGAAACTCAAGCGGTCCGGTAGTTGCCGCCAGTGGGTGGGAGAAGCGGTTTGACGGGGGATGGTTGAGGGGTTAGACTCAATCCACGGGCAAGATGCCCGTGGTGCGATTCGTGGGCAGGTCTGTCGTAATCGCAGCGAATCCGCCGCAGGCGAACCCGTGTTGCGGGTCAATTAGACGGGCAAGATGCCCGTGTTACGGTTTATTCCACGGGCAGGATGCCCGTGTTACGGTCTATTCCACGGGCAGGATGCCCGTGTTGCGGTCTATTTCACGGGCAAGATGCCCGTGTTACGGTCTATTCCACGGGCAAGATGCCCGTGTTACGGTCTATTTCACGGGCAAGATGCCCGTGTTGCGGTCTATTCCACGGGCAGGATGCCCGTGTTACGGTTTATTCCACGGGCAGGATGCCCGTGTTGCGGGCTACTTCACGGGCAGGATGCCCGTGCTACGGTCATGGGCCCGCCGTAGCGGGCTACGGTCCCATCGGAGGCGTCATTATGAGTGAAATGAAGGCGGGTCAAGGCGGTTGGATGTCCCGGCGTGGGTTCTGCCGGTCTGTTGCGGCGGCGGCGGTGGGTCTGCCGCTGACGGGGGTGGTCGCGGCCGTGGGGGGCGGCAAGCCGGTCAAGTTCTTCAAGAATTTCACGCCCGGCCACCTGGGTATACAGGCCAACCAGCGCCAGGGGCTGGAGTATGCCGTCAAGTACGGTTTCGAGGGGATTGCGCCGAGCGCGGGGGAGTTTCGCAATGCCTCGGACGGCGAGATCGATGCGTGGGTAGCGCGGATGAAGGAGGCGGGCGTGCGGTATGGGGCGGCGGGGCTGTCGACCGAGTTTCGGCGGGATGATGCTCGATTTCGTGAGAGCCTGGCGCAACTGCCGGCGGAGGCGCGGCGGCGGCGAAAGCTGGGCGTGACGCGCGTGGCCACGTGGATTACGCCCGGCAGCAACACACTGACGTACCTGGAGAACTTCAAGCTGCATGAGACGCGGCTGCGGGAGGCGGCGAAGGTGCTCGATGACCACGGGATTCGGCTGGGGCTGGAGTTTGTGGGTCCCAGGACGTCGCGTTCGAGGTCGCGATTCGCCTTTATCAGTACACAGGCCGAGATGATGGAACTGTGCGCGGCCATCGGCACTCCGAACATGGGTCTGCTGATGGATAGCTGGCACTGGTACACGTCGCATGGGACGGTCGAGGAGTTGCTCAGACTGTCCAACAAGGACATCGTCCATGTACACGTGAACGACGCCCCGGCCGGGATCGAGGTGGACCAGCAGATGGACAATCGACGCAAATTACCGGCGGCCACCGGCGTGATCGATATGAAGGGTTTTCTCAACGCGCTGGCCAGGATCGGCTACGATGGGCCCGTGGAGTGCGAGCCCTTTGATCAGGAGCTGCGCGACATGGACGATGACGCGGCCGCTCGCACGACCATCGAGTCGCTGAATCGAGCCTGGGCGTTGATCGAGAGTTGACCATGCGGTGACCTGCCGCAGGAATCGGAAAAGGAGTAAACGGATGGCGATGTCAATGCGTCGAATGGTTGGTTGTGTTCTGCTGCTTGGGGTGGCCGCGGCCGGCGGGGCAAGGGGCGGCGAGGTGCTCTACAACGGCATCGAGCTGCCGGATACGTGGCCGCCGCGTGTTGAGAAGCTGACCGATGAGCCGGTCGAACCGCCGTATCTGGCGGCCCCGCCGGCGGTCATTCCCATCGACGTCGGGAGGCAGTTGTTCGTGGATGATTTCCTCATCGAGCAGACCACGCTCCAGCGGACCTTCCACCAGGCGCAGCACCATCCGGCCAACCCCGTGCTCAAGCCGGACCGGCCGTGGGAGTGCGAGGATGCGGCGAGGGCGGCGGCGCCGTTCAGCGACGGGGCCTTTTACGACCCGAAGGACCGGCTGTTCAAATTGTGGTACATCGGCGGTTACATCGCCTCCACGTGCATGGCGGTCAGCCGGGACGGTATCGCCTGGGACAAGCCGTCGTTCGACGTCCGCGCGGGCACCAACGAGGTGCTCACCCACCGCAACGTGGGCGCCACGGGCGACGGGCGGCACCGTGACTCGAGCACCGTGTGGCTCGACCACGAGGAGTCGGATCCGGCGCGCCGATACAAGATGTTCGTCACGACGCCCGATCCGGTGCGGTGGAGCCTGGCCCTGCGGCGTTCGCCCGACGGCATCCATTGGTCGGCCCCGGTGGCGGTCAGCAGCGGGCAGATCGGGGACCGGACCACCGTACACTACAACCCGTTCCGGCGCAAGTGGGTCTTCGGCCTGCGCACGAGTTCGCCGAACGTGGGCCGCTCACGGGCCTATGTCGAACATGCGGACGCGGCGGAGGGACTGCGGCATGTCCCCGCGGATTCAGTGCCCTGGATCTGCGCCGACCGGCTGGACCCCCACCATCCGAACCCGGAATTTGCGGGGATCGCCCCACAGTTGTACAACCACGACGCCGTCGGTTACGAGAGCCTGATGCTGGGGCTGTTCTCCATCTGGCAGGGACCGCCGAACAACGTCTGCGCGGAGCGCAAGATTCAGAAGCGAAACGAGGTCCTGGTCGGGTTCAGCCGCGACGGCTTTCACTGGCACCGGCCGGACCGCGCGCGATTCATCGGCGTCAATCCGACGGACGGCGCCTGGAACTGGGGCAACGTACAGAGCGCCGGCGGCTGCTGTCTGGTGGTGCGGGACCGGTTGTATTTCTATGTCAGCGGCCGGGCGCTGGGCGACCGATTCTGGGACGGCAACTGCCACACCGGACTGGCGACGATGCGGCGGGACGGTTTCGCTTCGATGGACGCCGGCCAGACGGCCGGGCTGCTGACGACGCGGCCCGTGCGATTCAAGGGCAAGTACCTTTTTGTCAACGCCGATGCGGACCGGGGCCGCCTGCGGGCGGAACTGCTGGATCGCGATGGACGGGCGATCGAGCCGTTTACGCTGGACAAATGCAGCCCGGTCGCGTGGGATTCAACGATTCAGCAGGTCAAGTGGCAGGACGGCGCGGATCTGTCCGCCCTGGCGGGCAAAGACGTCCGCCTGCGATTCGAATTGACACAGGGCAGCCTCTACGCCTTCTGGGTCAGCCCGGATACATCCGGGGCCAGCTACGGCTATGTCGCCGGCGGCGGGCCGGGCTTCACCGGCGCCGTCGATACGGTCGGTATGGCCGCCTATGAATGACAGGTGCAGCCCCGATCAACGGAGCACCAGCACCCAGTCGTTCTCATCCGGCGCGCGATAGCGGCCCGGCCCGTCTGAGGACGCATCGAGCCTGTCCGCGGAGCGGGGATTGAACCACTGGGCCTTGAGGCCGTCCTTGAGTATGCCGGGCCGAATGACCACGTCGCCGCCCACGGGGCAGTAGACCACGGCCAGGTCACCCTGCTCGCTGCGGCTTGCCGAGATGTGCCGCGAGGCAGGGTCGCTCGTGGCGGTCTCCAGTGCGGGCTCGCCGTTGGGCGAGGTCTTCGTGGTGCGCAGGCGCAGTTCATAGCTCGCGGCCTTCTGCCCAAGCGTGAAGTTCCTCAGGCCGGTATCCTGCGAGATCGTGACGATTCTGGCCGGGCCGGCCTGGGTGAGATTCGCGGGCTTGACCCACGCCTCCACGGTGATCTGCTGCGTCCGGCCTATCGCGTCCGTGACCTTGGCGGCATCCGAGTCGCAGGCAATCAGAACCGGACTTTGCACATCGAGTCCCCCGCCGCTGATCCAGCGCACGGCCGCGGCCTTGCTGATCTTCAGATTCAGGGGCTGGCCGCGTCCGGAGGTATCCCGAATAGTATCGCCGCCACCTTCGCCAAAGGCGTACAGCAGCAATGGATCAACAGGCTTGGCCCCACGGCCGCCGGTGAACCTGCGTTCGACATCGTCGGCCCCCAGGGCGCGGTCATAAACGGTGATCTGATGCAACTGCCCCAGCCACGGGCGGTCCCCGGTCAACTCGTTGGCCAGGCTCAGGCGGAAACCGCGGTCCCAGTTGGATGCATCGCCGTCCACGGTCCTGTCAGCGGCCTTCTTGCCGTCGAGATACATCACGGCCCGGCCGTCTTTGCTGCGTGTGTAGACAATGTGGGTCAACCGCGGGGCGGCCTGCGTGGACTGCCCGGTGGCGACCAGTGAGCCGTCGGGCCGTAGCCGCCACCAGTCGATGGACGTGAACAGCTCGGCCATGTGCTTCATATCGGTACTGCCCGGCAGGCCCATCGCCTCGTGCCAGGGTCGCGCGACGCCCGTTCCCCCGTGTTCCTGCGGCGTATTGGGCGATGTCTCCCAACTCCATACCCCGTGGGCGCCGTAGGAAGAACCCGCCGTCGGCGCGTTGAGCAGACTCCAGTAAGTCGCCCGACGGACGCTATAGGCCGTATGCCGCTGCCGCGATTGATAAGCAATGTGGTCCTCGTAGGGCGGCTCCAGGTTGATAATGGGCCGGGCGGGTTGCAGAGGCCACTTCTGGGAAGGCGGTCCCGCGTATATCCATTCCAGGGTCCGGCCGTCGTCGCCGTGGCCGCTCTGATAGCCGAAATAGCTTACCCACCTCTCGTTCAGGAAGGCATCCCACGGCCACTGCATGCCCTGGGGGTGCAACGTGACGGGCGGGTGGCCCGGCCGGTCGAAGACGGCCCGACCGATCCGCTTCCAGCGTTCGGCGTTCTCACCGAGATAGTTGCCGTCGCCGGGCAGGAAGTAGGCGACGTGCCAGGCCCCCAGCCGCGCCGTCATGTACCTGGCCAACAGGATCGCCTGGTCCTCGGGAAGCTGACCGGGGTTGTGCTGCTTGTTGCCCAACGTCCACAGCAGCACGGGAACCGCCAGAAGCCCCTTGTCATTCACGGTCCGGGTCCGCTCATCGATCCGCTTGAAGAACTCCGGATGGATTTGGATCTTATCGTAACCCGTGTAGGCCACCTGCCCTTCGGGATTCGTATAGGCCGTCCGCCATTGGGTGACGACGTATTGGACGCCGGTGAATCGCTTGGCAGCCCGGTCGTCGAGAAAGCGGTTCCAGTCCTCCTGCGTGGATTTCAGCGCCCCGTTCCAGACGGTGTCGACCAGCCAGAAGAACGGCGTGCCGTCCTGGTGTACGAAGTGGCGGCCGTTGTCGGCGACCCGGATCGGACCGTGTTTGTAGAAGGGGTTGTCGCCGCGATAGGCCGTGCAGTTGAAGGCGCCCGTCTTGCCGTCCAGCGACGGCTCGTCCTTGCACCGGCTGACCCAGCGCCAGGCACCGGCGCGACCGGGCGAAAAACGCACCTTCCAGACGTGGCCGCCGTCCCAGAAACCGCGTTGAAGGTGCTTATCGCCGGCCGGGTCGGTGAATTCACACTCCATCTCGATGTACTGCTGTCGGCCTTCAGGGACGTTACCACCCTGGATGGCGGCCTCAAACAGGCCCCACTGATGCACGTCCTGTGCGGGGCACAGAGAGGTCATAAGCGAGCCTGCTATCACAAGGGTCGTCAGTAATCGCATGGAAGATGCCTCCTGATAGTGGTTCATGCAGCCGAGCCACGCCCGCATGGGGGCGCCGGACGGTCTGCGGCGGGATCACTCAATGACGAAAATGTCCTTCTTCCGGCACATGTCCTTCAACACCGCGGGCCAGACGGTGGCGCTGACCTCGCCGATGTGGGCCTTGCGAAGCAGCAGCATGAACGTCCGGGATTGGCCGATGCCGCCGCCGATGCTCAAGGGAATCTCGTTGTTGATGATCGCGCGGTGATAGGGCAATTTCAGGAAGTCGAGCTGTCCGGACAACTCCAGTTGCCGGCGGAGCGTCTCGGCGGTGACGCGGATGCCCATCGAGGTCAGCTCGTGCCGCCGTTTGGTGACCGGGTTCCAGACAAGGATATCGCCGTTGAGGCCGTGCATGGGTCGGCCATCCTCGCTGACGGTCTCGGTGACCCAGTCGTCGTAGTCGGCGGCGCGCATCTCGTGCGGATAGCCGTCTTCCAGGACCCAGCCGATACCAATGATGAACACGGCCGGATACTCCTGCACGATCGCCGTCTCGCGTTGTTTGCGGGGCAGGTCCGGGAACCGTTCGAGGATCTCTTCGGCATGGAGGAAGGTCAGCTCCTCCGGCAGGTCCGGGTATCGGCCGTCTTTGAGTTGAGGAAAAAGACGCTGGACGTGGGTCTCGGCCCCCTTGAGGACCTTCCAGATTCGGCGGACGACGTCCTTGAGCATCGCCAGGGTGCGCTGCCTGGCCGTGATGGCCAGTTCCCAGTCCCACTGGTCCACGTAGGCGCTGTGGTCGTGGTCCAGGAAGTAATCCTTGCGGACGGCCCGCATGTCGGTGAGCAGGCCCTCGCCGACCTGCATCTCAAACTGCTTGAGGGCCATGCGCTTCCATTTCGTGGCCGCCTGGACAATCTGGGCGTCGATGGGGTGCTTGTCCCGGTCGTTCGAGATATGGAACTGGATGGGCGTGCGCGAGCCGTCGCGGTCGAGCAGGTCATTAACGCCGCTGTCGACATCCACGATGAGCGGAACCGTGACGCGGATCAGATTCAGGGCCTCGCAGAGACCGGCTTCGATGTAGTCCTTGACCGCGTAGATGGCCCGTTGGGTCTCTTTCGGGCTCAGCAGGGAACGATAATCCCGCGGCAGGATCTTCTCCAGTTCGGCATAGTCGCCGATTCCTGGACCGGCCAAATCCGCTTTCTTTCGGTCGCTCATGGTGTTGTTCTCCTGTAGACAGAGTGTGCCCCCATGCGCGCTGGGGCGCCGTCAGACGGCTTCGATGGTGGACGGCGGCTTGGGGGTGATATTGTAGGTCACGCTGACGACGCCGGGCACGGCATCGAGGATGCCGGCGGCCAGTGCTTCGAGGACGTCGAACGTCAGCCGGGTGGGTTTGGCCGTGCGGGCGTCGGTGCTCTGCCAGCAGCGGACCTCGATCTGTTGGCCGAAATCGCGCCGGCCATCCCGCATCCCCGTCACGCGGTCCTCGTGCAGAATCGCCATGTACTGAAAGGCGTCGGTGCCGCGAAGCATCTGTTCGACCACGACGGTGGCCTTGCGAACGGTCTCGATGCGCTGCGGCGTCACCTCACCAATGACCCGCGCCGACAGCGCCGGGCCCGGGAAGGGAATGCGTTCAAACAGCTCCGCAGGCAGGCCCAGGGCCTCGCCGACCCGCCGGACACCGTCTTTGCGAAGCTGGATGAGCGGCTCGATGATGCGGTAACCGAAGGCCGCCTGCGGATCGATCCCCAGTTGTTCAAACACGTTGTGCTGGCGCTTGATTCCGGCAACCGTCTCATCCACGTCGGTCAGAATCGTCCCCTGCAAGAGGCACTTGGCCCGGCTCTCTCGAACTATCCGCCCGAAGACATGGCGGTAGAACGTCTGCGTGATGGCTTCCCTCTTGGCCTCGGGGTCCGTGATTGCCTTGAGGGCGTCGAAGAACTCCTGTCTGGCGTCCACGATTTCAACCGGCACGCCGAGAGCGGCAAAGAGGCCGACCACCTGCTCGGGTTCGTCCTGGCGCATGAGGCCGTTGTCCACGAAGACGGTCCGCAGTTGCCGGCCGATGGCGCGATGGCCCAGCATGGTTACCGCCGATGAATCGACGCCTCCGGAGAGGGCGTTGATAGCGGTTCCACTACCGACCGCTTTTCGAATCTCCGCGACCTTCTCCTCAATGAACTTCTCGACGTCCAGGTGCTGTACGGGGATCTCCGTGATCATTATGCGGCCTCCTTTTCAAGTAACGGCCCGTGCGAACCGGCCCAAGGCGTATCCGACGTCTATGCGGCGGCGACTTCGACCCAAGCCGTCGATGGGCAAGGAGTCTAACGGGGGCCCCTGTGTCATGTCAAGGCACACTTTGCCGTTGATTCGGACGCGAGTTTGTGGTCCAATGGGTTTGTCATGGCAAGGAAGTGCTGGCCGGACTGTCGATTTCACAAGACGCACCGCCGCCGTTAAGGAGCCGAGTCATGGGAAACATCCTGATCGGTCTGAATGCCGAGTTCTCACGCAGCTCGGACAAGCCCTTTGAGTGGGCCGTCGAGAAGGCGGCGGATATGGGGTACGAGTATTTCGAGCCGATGGTCCATTTCGGCAGGGAGCTGATGAGCGAGGCGGGCTATTTTCACACCGTGTCCATGTTCGACGACCCGTATCGAATCAGGGAGGCCTGCGATGCAGCAGGCTTGAAGATCTCGGCGCTTCAGGCCCACGGGCCGCTGGGTCGGCCGGACGTCCACGGGGAATACCTGAAACTGGCCATTCGCGTCGCCGCTGAAATCGGCGTGCCGGTGGTCAATACGGACGAGGGCATCAAGGCGCGGTGGACCACCGAGCAGGAGGACTTTGTTCTGATCAAGTACACGCTGCGGGAAGCGGCGTTCGTGGCGGAGCGGCGGGGCGTGAAGATCGGTCTGGAGTGCCACGCTCAATACTCCAAGACGCCCGACGGTCTGGATCGGATCTACGGGCTCGTGGATTCGCCGGCCATCGGCATCAACTTCGACACCGGCAATGCGTATCTGGCGGGCCAGGACGTGTATGCGTGGCTGGAACGGGTGGCCGGGCGGTTGGTTCACCTGCACGCCAAGGATATTTCCGTTGCGCATTCGAAGGCGGAACGGGGCAAGGTCACGGGCACGCCGGTCGGTTGTGCGTGCGGCGACGGCGTTCTGGACTGGCCGCGCATCATCCGGATCGTGAAGGAACGCTGCCCGCGCGATATCGTCTTCAGCGTGGAATGCGGGACACCGGAGCAGGCCGCACGCAGCCGTGAGCATCTGCGGCCGTTGGCGCCTTAATGGGTTCGATAACGACGAACGTGATGGGCGAGGTCCTGCGGGATCTTCGCAGGACTTTGCGGCCGTTGTTGTTGTATAACGGGTTTTTTGCAGTCATCAACTTCCTGCTGCTGACGCCGCTGCTTGCCTGGGCGGTCTCTTTTGCGGCCGCATCGAGCCGCGGGCTTTCCATCAGCAACGGTGAGGTATTTTCGTTTCTTCTTTCGTTGCGAGGCGTTCTGTTCCTGCTGCTTGCCGGCACGTTGACGGCTGTCACCCTTTACGTCAAGCACGCGGGAATGATGGTGATCGCCTGGGCGAACATGACCGGACAGCCCGTCAGCGCCGTCGGAGCATTGGGGGCGGTCCTCCGAAGGTTGCCCGGATTGACCCTGCTTGGATGCTACCACGTTGCCGCCCATGCGATTCTGCTGGCTCCGCTCGTCGTCCTGGGAATGCTCGTGTACGAGTTTGGCCTTGCCTCGATGCGCGTGTATCTCCTGTTCCAGGCGAATCCCGTGGCGCGCTGGATCGGCCTGACGGCGGTCGTGCTGCTGTCGGCGGCGGCCCTGGCGACGCACGGTGCTGTGTACCTTCACTGGGTATTCTCGTTGCCGGCGCTCCTGGTGGATGGTCTGTCGGCGGGGTCCGCACTCGCATACACCCACGGCCTGCTCAAGGGGACAAGACGCCGGATTGGAGCGGTCGTGTTCCTGCTCTGGTCGGCGATAGTCCTGCTGCCGTTGATCCTGGGCCACGGATTCCATGCGATGGGCGGCGCTATCTTCACGCGCCTTCCTGAAGGACACCGGCTGGTCTTGCCGGCGGTGATGGCGATGATGGCAGGCTATGTAGCGGTCTCATTCTGTGGGGAGTTCTTGAGCGTCGCCGCCGTAAGCATGACCATCACCCGTCTATACGCCGTCCTTCGGCAAACCCGCGACGCCAAGCAGGCAAAGACGGCGATACCCGCCGCGGGAACCGGCCAAGAGGAATCAGTCCCGATACAAGAGACGGCGCCGGCATCCCGCGCAGGCGGCTTCGAGCCGGCCTCGCGTCCACCCAGCCAACCGAGCCTCAAAGAGGTGATCGCATTCCTCATGATCGCCGCCGTCATGTCGTTGGCCACGGCCGGCGGCATCTTGGGCAACTTCGATCTTCACGACAATGTCAGGATCACCGCCCATCGAGGCAGCTCATGGAGCAATCCGGAGAACACCCTCGCGGCGATTCGCCACGCCGTCGAGGAAGGCGCCGATTACGTCGAAGTGGACGTGCGTTTGACCGCCGACGGCCACCCGGTCCTATTGCACGACGCAGACCTGTTCCGGGTTGCAGGTGTGCGCCGGAACGTCTCAGACCTCACGTATGAACAGATCAAGGGGCTGGATGTCGGGAGCTGGTTCGCGCCGCGGTTCCAGGATGAACGCATCCCCTTGCTGTCCGACGTTGCAGCCTTCTGCAAGGGCAGGATCAAACTCAACATTGAACTGAAGGCGGACGCGGACCCAGGGCGACTGGCTGAGCGAGTCGTTCAGACCTTGCACGAACACGGCGAGCCGCGGGAGTGCATCATCAGTTCAGCAAGTATCCGGGTGCTGGAACATGTCTCAGAACTGGATCCGGACATTCCAATCGGTTTCATCATATCACAGTCCATCGGCGATGTGACGACGCTGGCCGTTGACTTCCTGAGCATATCAGCCCGCCAAGCGACACCCGGATTGATCGATGCCGCTCGTATCGCGGGCAAAGAGGTCCACGTTTGGACCGTGAACAGACCCCGGCAGATGACCCAGTTCATTGATCTGGGGGTGGACAACATCATCACGGACATGCCCTCGGTAGCACGTGCAATCCTCGAGCAGCGAGCCACCATGAGCAGTGAGGCGCTGCTACTGATCAAAGTCCGCAACTGGTTTCTTCGGTGATATGAACGGCAGCAGCCCGGGACCGTGCCCCCGCCGGTGGGCCGCTTACCGAATCGTGGCCAGGGCCTTTCGGGCTCTTTGTTTCGTTGCGTCGTTGCCGGACTTATCGACCACGGTTTGCAGCGCTTGGCGTCTGTGGTCCTTTGAGAGCCCCTGAATGTCCTGGGCGGCGATCTGGACGATGGCGGAGTACGCCTCCTCGACGAGCGCCGGGTCCTCCGCCAGTGTCGTCAGCATCTCGAACGCCGCGGCGCTGGGGGTCTCTCCGAGAACAGCAATCACCTGCCGCTTTTCTTCCGGCCGCTTGATATGGGTCAACAGGTCTTTGACCTCGGCGGCCTTCTGGTCATTGCCAAGCTGCTTATTGCCGCGGATGTACTGCAAATAGCCGCGCAGACCCAGGACGTGCTGGGGCATATTCTCGGCCGAGACGGCCAGGGCCAGCAGGGCCTTACCCGCCTCGCTGTCATTGGGCCACTTGTTGGGCCAGGCCGACAGGATGCGAACCGCTTCGTCATGGACGGCGGGCGCAGCGCTTTCAATGGCGGACTTGACGGCCGTCAGCGCCTCGGAACCGCCAATCACCGCCAGGGCACGCAGTCCCAGGATGTGCAGCTCATGGTCGCGGCCCTGTATCAGCGGCCGCACGTGCGGCAGGCACGCGGGGCCGTGGGCGCTACAGATTGTCAACAGGGTCTTGCCGATCTCTGTCCGTTCGGAGGCGCTGCTGGTCGCCAGGAGCAGCTTGACCAGGTCAGGCGCCTGCTCATGGCCGCCGATAATGGCGATGGTCCTGACGGCTGAGCCACGAATTCCGGCATCCGCATCGTTGAGGCTCGATGCGACCGCAGGCAGGGCCTGGCTGATCTGCCTCTGGCCGGCCAGGTCGATGAGGACCCGCCGCCGCTTGCCCTGCGACGGCGACAGGCGGGCGGCCAAATCGGCGTCAACGTCCTTGCCGGGAAGCCGCACCAGTGTCTCAGTCGCCGCTTGTTCGATCTGGGCATCATCCTGGGTGGCGGCCTCCAGCAGGACGGGCACGCAGGAGATACTGCCCAGATGTGTCAGAATGTTGATGGCCGTGATGCGCAGATCCTTGCGACCTTCCTGAGCGGCCTTGAGGACCACCGGCAGGACGGCGGAATCGTCACGGTCGGCCAGGGCCAACAGCAACAGCGGTTGGCGGTCCGGACTGAGCCCCTCCAACTCGGCGGCCAGGGCCTTCGTCACGTCGAGGCCGGGAAGCTCGCGGGCCGTGCGCAGTCCAATGCCGAGGTGCTTCTCATCGGCGGATCGCAACTGTTCGACCAGCAGGGGCAATCCCGCGGATCCACGGGCCAGAATGGCGCCGCGAACGGCCTCCAGACGCCGCTGGTTCGGCACGTCCGCCTGACGGACGGCGTCATACAGCGCGACGGCTTCGGCGGTTTCGCCCTGCGCAAGAAATCGTTCCGCACACAGGATACAGCCTTCGGCGACCGCCGAACGCACTCCGGCCGGAGCCTTGGCCAGAGACGGCGCCAAGGCC
>DDXG01000263.1 GCA_002347125.1 Phycisphaerales bacterium UBA2266 | reverse complement strand
GGCGCATACCGGCCGTGGCGGATCTCCTCTACGAGGGTCGGCAGCGGCACGACACGCCAATACGCCGCCAGTTCGGCCATGTGAGCATCGAAATTCTCCGGGCTGGCCGCCAGGAGCTGGGCGTCAACGGGGTCATCGGCGACGCGGTGGTATAGGAGGATCAGAGGATGCTCGAAGACAACCCTCGGACGCCCGCCCCCCGAATTCGGCGCAGGCGTAGCCGCCATGGAGTCCCTTGGCTCCCCAGACACCACAGCGGGTTTCGCGGCATGATTCCCGACAGGCGCGGCGGCCTTGATGGCTCGGGCGGCCAGCAGAACCTGATAGTCCGGATCATTGTGGGCAAGGACCTCGTTGGACAACTGTTCGGCAGGTACGCCATCAAGAAAGGCCTTGGCCGCCGCCACGTTGCCGTACGCCTGGACATTCACGCTGCCTTCAGGAAAGACCTCGTCGAGGAGCATACGCAGGCTCTTGTCCGTGAACCGCCAGTATTCGCCCCAGCGGTCCATATCATAGCGTGATATGTGGCTGATGCCGGAGGCCGTCAGCAGCAATGTCCCGCCGGGTTTGAGGGCCTCGGCGGCGATCCGCAGGGCGGCCTTGACGTCGTATATCATCTGAAGGGTCTGCGTCAGGATAATGCAATCGTAGGCGCTCGACGGGATGTTCCGGCCGGTCGCCAGGTCGCCCACGAGCGTGGCCGTCTCCGAAGCCGCAGCACTCAGGACGTCCACACGAGTGGTCCGGGAGCCGTACTTGCGGCTGTATTGGTCGTCGCCGATTTCCAGCACTATGCCCCGGATGGCGGAGGCATTCTCCGCAAGAAACCGCTCAATGTAGATACGGTCGATGGGCGTTCCGAGATCGTAGCCGAATCTGCGGCTGACCGGCTCACATCCGGCGCTGCACACGGCCGCTATACGCCGCGGTGATGAGCAACTGTCCTTCTCTGTCCCAGATTCATTCCCCATCAGTTCCGGCGAGAGAACCCGCTTGGCGTAGACCAGCAGGAAGAAGCGTGTCTCGGCGGTTATCCTGAACGGCGGCTTGGTGGCGGGGTTGGTCAGACCGTCGAAGTCGTGGATCATGTAGCGGAATCCCGCCGCCGCCAAGAGCGCCAGTATCTTGTGAAGATTCTGGCCTGTTTCAGGAAAGCCGTGGTACTCGATGACCAGTTCCTCGACAAAGTGCAATCTGTCGGCGATCTCGGCGACGACGTCGGTCTCGGCCCCTTCGATGTTGAGCTTCAGAAAGTCGATTTCACCCTCGATATACCGGCTCAGCGGGACGACCCGTACCTTCGTGTCACCGGATCCGCTGTAGAAACTGCCACCATCGGAGTGGTCGGCGGAGAAACCGAGCGTCGCGTCGGACTTGTGCAAACCCGCATCCACCACGGTGGCCGTGACGTTGTTGGCCCGGAGGTTCTTGTGCAATAACTCGAGCGACTCGCCGTCCGGCTCGAAGATGGTGATTCGGGCGTCGGGGTATCGCTGCGCGGTGTACAGGCTGAACAGGCCGATGTGTCCGCCCCCATCGATTATGACCGGTCGCGGATTGTCCGTCTCGAAGTCATAGATGCGCTGCAGGAAGATGTCTTTGGCGGCCATGTAGAACGACAGCAGGTCGTGGCAGTAGATCGTCAGGCCATTGAACTTGACGCAGTAGTCGCCGAACCGCTCCCGCCCCGCGAGGCTCCGTAATCGCTCGAAGTCCTGCCGTGTGCTCTCCGGCCGAATCTCGATCACGTGATGCGGTGCGACCGATTCCGACAACGGCGGCGAGGCCGCCTTGTCGGCGGTTGTGGTGTATTCCTGAACCATCTGCGCCAATTCGGCCATCCGATGTCGGTAGGTATGCTCCCGCAGCGTCCGCCCCTGGCCGGCGGCGGCGATACGGGCCCGTTCGGATTCGCTATCCAGGAAGTGCCGCAGCAACTCGGCGCAGTGTTCCGCGGATTCGTAGGCCACAACCTCCCGGCCGGGAGCAAACAGTTCATGGAGATTGTCCTTGCGGTCGGTCAGCAGCAAGGCCCCCATGCCCGTGGCCTCGTAGAGCCGCATGTTGTTGGCGTGCGGACCGGCAATGTCAATGTGGCGGTTCAGGACGACTCGGGCGCGGCTGTAGAGTCTGTACATCTCCAGCCCGAAGAGCGGACCCTTGAAAGACTCGCGGGCCTTATCCGAGAGACCGTCGTATCCGAAGCCGTGCAGATTCATGGCGAAGCCGCGGTCGGCGAGGGCGTTGAATAGCTCGGTTCCACCCTTGTGGCCGCCCGTGAACTGGCCTACGAAGGCAACGTCAACCGGCCGGTCCGATGGGATGTCCACGTGGTCCAGGAGGGTCGACTCGAAGCCCAGACGAAAGTACTCGGCGGGCTTGCCCAGACGGCGGAAACCGTCGACATAGCCCGGTATGGAGGACAACAGTAGATCATAGGCCGACAGGTCCCTCATGGCCATTGTCAGAGGCGCGGCATGTTGGCCCACAATCAGACGGACAAAGGGTTTGACGGGATTCAGGACGTCGCTGGTGACTTGCTCCATCGCCAGGTTGATGATGATATCCGGCTTGAACAGGCGGACCCTGGCCTGAAGTATGGCGGCCAGATGCTCCGCCGTCATGGCGGCGATCTGCCGCGGGTCGGTTTGCGTCCGGGCGATCAGGCCGTTCTCGCGGGCCCAGGCGTATTGCATGAATGGGGCGTTGTAGATGATGTCGGCGGCTTCGTGGCCCAGGGCCCTCAGGTTCTTCGAGTAGAAGTCCGCCACGCCGAAACAGGTGGCCATACGGGCCTCATACTGCTGTTCGAAGGGCCGCATCTCGAGACCGGGGTTTTCGGCGTACAGGCGGGCGAGAAACGGCTCATAATCCGTGTTGACAATCAAGAATCGCAACGGCATATCGGATCTCCGTGAGGAAGGGGCAATCGGGTTGGAGGGGCATGGGGCCGGATCGGCAACCGAGGCGCAGTCCGCCTCGACAACATGCTTGAGAGTATCGATCGGTTCGCCGTGAATCTTGCAGCGTTTGAGCAGGTTGATGAATTCGCGGGCTTCGGCATTCTCGCCGCGCCGGTGCAACTGTTCGGCGTGGCGCAGTATCTTGACGGCCAACGTATGAAGGACCTGACGGTTCGGGCCGGCGGCAAATGCACGAGGCGCCTCGTCCTTGACATGCTCCCAGAGGCCAAGACAGCAGAGGCTATCGGCGTGCCAGACCAGGAGGCTGTCGATGGCGCGGTCCTTCAGCCGGCGCGCCCACTCCGGCGTGGCGGGGTCCGTACACAGCTTCTCGATGGCGCGCCGCCGCGAGGCCAGGCGCCTGTCCTGGTGCTCCTTGGTGAAGCTGACGGATCCGCCGTGGACGGCGTACTTGGCCAAGGGTAGCGGACACGGGACATAGCGGATGTCGAATCGAACGCCCAGGTTGATCCAGAGGTCAAATTCATCCGCACCGGTGTATTGGTCAAAGGCAATCTGCTCGTAGACCCGGCGGCGGAAGAAGGAACTGCACAACGGCGGCGTGATCTCCGAACACAGATATGCCGGGCAATCCCAGGCCGGCGGTGTCACAGTGCCTGTGATGTTGCCCTCGATGTCGGTGGTGTAGTGCGGACCGTAGACTGCGGCCGTCTGGGGCCACTCTGACAGGCTCTGGACCGCCCAGGAGACGGCGTGGGGCATGAGTTGTTCATCGGCCAGTGTAAAGGCGAATATCTCCCCGTTGACGCGCCGCAGGGCCTTGCACATGGCGTCGTTGGGCCCCTTGTCGGGCTCGCTGACCAGGCGGATCCGGTCCCCGTAGGTCCTCAGAATCTCCAGCGTGCCGTCCGTCGAGGCGCCGTCCTGAACCACGACCTCGACATTCGGATAGTCCTGCGCCAGGGCCGCATCAATGCAATGGAGGATGGTCGGCGCGGCATTCCTGCAGAAGCAGACCAGGGAAACCAGTGGATAGGGCCGTGTCCGTTCCATCGTCATGAGCCGACCCCGACAGTCGCCGTCTGAGCGGCGAAGTACTGTCGAGCCGCCGCGAGGCGCTCGGGCGTGCCTATGTCGATACAATTGGCATTGCAGGGCAGGACATAGCCGGGGCCGTGTACCAGCTTGGGGAAAAGGTCGAATTCCAGCGACCAGGGCCGACCGGCCGGAATCAGGGCGAGCAGGTCCCTGCTGAACAGATAGATGCCCGCATTCACATGGGAGGGACCGCGTTCACAGGCCTTTTCCGCGAAACCCGTAAACCGCAGACCATCATCGAAGGTGACGGATCCGTAGTCGACCGGGTCGTCGCTCTTGACGGCGATCATGGACATCAGAGCCCGGCGCAGGCTGTGGAAGTAGTAGAACCACGCCAGGTTGGCCGGACAGAAGGAATCGCCGTTTGTCACAAGGAACGGATCGCTATGGATGAATCGCTGCGCGTGCCGCAGGCCGCCGGCCGTTCCCAGGAAAATGGGCTCCTCCGAAAAGACAAACTGGAGCGGCGCCTGGCGGTTGGTGAAATAGTCACGTATGGCGTCGGCCCTGTAGCCGGTGCAGAAGATGAAGCGTTCGGCTCCGAATCCGGCAAAGTAGTCCACCAGAATCCGAAGGAAGGGCCGGCCGTGGATGTCGGCCATGGGCTTGGGACGGTCGTTGACGGCCGGTCGCAGACGGGAGCCCTTGCCGCCGCACAGAATCACAACATCAGTTCCAGATAAGTGGCCTGGCGTCATATTCCTTGTTCGCGTAGAGAATGATATGGGAGCCGAGTGTTTCAAATGTAAACGGCACGAAGAGCAAATCCTTGAGCGCGCGGCGGACCATTCGCTGCTTGCGCGGGGGGACAAACAACAGGATGAACCCCCCGCCGCCCGCCCCGCACAACTTGCCCCCGATGGCGCCGCTCTGCATCGCGGCCTGGTAAATGTCGTCGATGGCCGTGTTCGACACACGGCTGGACAGCGTGCGTTTGAGCATCCACGACTCATTGAGCAGCCGCCCGAAGTCCTCTATGCCGTCCACCGGGCCGTTGAGGATGCGGACGGCCTCATCCACCATCTGTCTCATGGTGCGCAGTTCCGCGCGGTTATGCTCCACGTTGCGCATCTGTTCGGCGGCGATCTCCGAAGCCGTTCGCGACAGACCCGTAAAAAATAGCATGAGATGGTTCTGCAGGGTCCTGATCTTGCGATGGTCGATGGTGATGGGGCTGACAATGAAGTCCTCGCGGCCGTTGAACTCGATGCGGTTAAGGCCGCCGAATGCGGCCGCAACCTGGTCCTGCGAACCGACGTTTTCGCGGATCATCTGTTGTTCGATACAGATGGCGTCGGCGGCGAGTTTGCGTTTACCGACCATGCGACCGGTCAGGGCATAGAGCGTATTCAGGAGACCAACAGTGAAGGCGGAACTGGAACCGATCCCGGAGCGTGCGGGCAGGTCGCTGTTATGGACCATCTCGATGCCGTCCTGGATGCCCATGAACCGCAGGCACTCGCGGACGGACGGATGGCGGATTTCTTCCATGTGTCCGACCGTCTCGATAACACGGTAGCGGATGAGATAGCGGTGGTCGAAGAATGGAGGCAGGTAGCGGCACGAGATATAACAGTACTTGTCAATCGTCGTGCTCAGCACCGCCCCGCCGTCTTTTTGGTACCAACCGGGGTAATCGGTGCCGCCGCCGAAGAACGAGATTCGAAATGGCGTTCTGCTGATGATCATCCGGCCAACTCCGCGAAGAAAGGCGACGTTCGATCACGTTCGGACAGAATAGGATGCTGGATGGGCCAGTCAATTGCCAGTCGCGGGTCGTTCCACCGGACAGAGAACTGGCGGGACCGGTCGTAATAGGCCGATTGCTTGTATGTGAAGACGATCTTGTCGCTGAGGGCCAGGTACGCATTGGCAAAACGCGGGGGGATGAGAATCTGCCTGGGCTCGTCGCCGTCGAGCGTAAACGATTGCCACTGTCCGCACTGGTCGGATGTGCGGTCACAGTTGAGGACGACGAAGAAGATGCGTCCGTGGATGCAGGAGACGAGTTTCCGCGTGCAATTGTCGCCGTGGAACCCCCGCAGCACATCGCGACCGGAGATGGACAGGTCGTCCTGCACGAAATCGATGTCGATACCGTGGCGGGCATAGAGACCGCGGTTGTACGTTTCGATGAAGCGGCCGCGGTGATCGGCGAAAGCGTCGATCCGGATGTCCGCGACACCCTCCAGTTGGGTCGGCTCCACATGAATCACTGACATGAGGTTCAAAGGGTATTAAGGAGACTGCATAGTTGCAGAATCCGGGCCTTTTCCAGGCCGGGGTAGTTGCCGATGTACCAGCCGAAGAAGTGGACGTGCTCAACGTGGGGGTATTGACGCCAGGCGCCATCCGGGACAACACCGCGAAGGTAGGGCTGGCGAAGCTGATTTCCGCCGCCGGCGCTGCCCCGCCGGAACTCGACACCGGCCTGCCGCAGCGTCTGTTCGACGCGGTCCCGGAGGTCTCTGTCAGGTTCTCTGAGGATGAGGTTGAAGGCGTAGTTGCAGCTTCCCTCGATATGGAAATCCGTGCGGTACTTCGTCGGATCGAGATGGTCGAGGAATACCCCGAAGTTATGACGCCGTTGTACGTTGTTGGCGTCGAGGCGGGCCAGTTGGCTCAGGCCGAGGACGGCCCCGATTTCCGTGTTACGGACATTGAACGCACCAAAGGCGAAGATGAAATCCGGATTGAGGTCCGGGTGGTCCGCCGCGTAGCGGCCCCGCCGTGCCGGGTCGGCGGCTTCGCGTACCATGCCGTGCGACCGCATCATGCGGAGAATATCGTGCAGCTCCGGATCGTTTGTACAGATCATACCACCCTCGATCGTGCTCATGTGGTGGGCGAAGTAGAACGAGAAATTCGACGCCCAGCCGAGACTGCCGAGCTTGCGGCCGTCGAACGTGGCGCCGTGCGCCTCGCACACGTCCTCGATCAAGGGTATGCTTCGATCCCGCAATTCCGACAGAAGAGGCTCCGTCAGTCCGTTGAAGCCCTGGACGTGTGTGAGAAAGACCCCACGGGTGCGGCTGGTGAGTTTCGTCAGGACCTGGACGCCATCCATACACAGCGTCGCCGGGTCGATGTCCACAAAGATCGGCGTCAGACCCGCGTGCAGAACCGAGGCAATGTCCGATACCCAGGTCAGCGTCGGCACGATGACTTCGCCGGGACCGTGGAGGTGTCTGAGCGCGGCCATGGTGATGAGGTTCGCCGAGGCGCCGGAGTTGACGAAGACGCTGTACTTGACACCGAGCCACCGCGACCACTCGGCCTCGAACCTCCGGACGTTGTCGGACTGAGTCAATCGCGGGTTGGTCCGCAGAAACTCAACCAAGACGTCCAAATCCTGCGGCGCGATGTTTTTGCGCATCAGAGGCCAGTCAAGATATGGGACCGTGGCGGGTTTCTTCTGTGTTCGGGCTGTCAACGGCATGGCATCATCCGAAGCGGCTGGGGTCGGTGGCGGCGTTTGAGTCTGTGCGTGAGGACATTGCGCATCTGAGTTGCGGCCGCCGGACCGAAGCGGGATTCAAGCATGTTGAGGTACTCGGGCCGGCTGTGGAACTCCACGAAGGCGCGGTCTCGAAACGCCAGGACCTCTTCGCCGGTCAGATGCTTTGTCGGCAGCGGCAGGCAGTCCTCGCTGAACTCGGGGTATCCCCGCCAGCTATCCGGCAGCGGAACGCCGTCGGCGAGGGCCTGCTGGTAGAGCCGCGAACCGGGATAGGCCTTGGTGGAGTAGAAGTTCGTGTACTGGGCATTGAGCTGCATGGCCAGGTCGAGTGTCCGCTGCATCGAGTCGAGATCGTCGTCCGGCAACCCGAACATGAAGTTCGCCAAGACGTGAATACCCGCCCGGTTCGTCATTTCGACGGCTCGAACGATGTCGTCGCGTGTGTATTGGCCTTTTGAAACGCCGTTACGGACCTCCGCGGTAGCCGACTCAATCCCGAACGCCAGCCACCGAAAGCCAGCCTGCCGAAGTTTATGGAGCAGCGGCTCGGTTACCGTATCGACGCGCGCGTACGCCCAGATATTGAGGTCATAGCCGCGTTCGATGAGCAGGTCGCAGATGGCATGAACGTGGCTCGCACGCAGCACGAAACACTCGTCCAGGACCTTGATATGACGGACCCCGTACTCATAGACAAGCCTGTCAATGTCTTCGAGGACCTTGCGTGGACTCCTGAAGCGCACGCCGGGACCGCCAAGAAGCATCTTGAGGTTGCAGAAGTCGCAGTCAAACGGACAGCCCAGGCTCGTGCAGACGACTGCGTAGGGCGTCCGTCGGTCGGGCGTTTCGAAACAGTGCCAGTTGTGCGCCCGGTAGCGGTCCATGGGCAGCAGATCCCAGGCCGGGCCGGGCAGTTCATCAAGCCGCTCAACGGGCCGCTGCCGTCGGTTGCACACAATTCGTCCGCCGTGGCGATGCCAGAGTCCCGGGATATCCTTGTGCCCCGGCCGATTACCCGCCTTGAGCACACCCGCCAGAGCTGTGATCGTATGGAAGCCTTCGCCCTCGCAAAGGAAATCGGCGGTCTCCTCTTCAAGAGTTCTCCGCGGCAGGGCCGACGGGTGCAGGCCCCACAACATCGTTGGGGGCAGTGTCGCATCGTCGGCAAACGCCGCCAGGTACCGTCGGGCGCCTTCCATGTGCCATGTCGAGGCCGAGAGGTTCGATCCGACAACCGTGAAGACCACCAGCGCCGCACCCAAGCCGCGGGCACTTGCGGCGACGGATTCAGGCGAGACAGGCTCCACCTCGGCGTCTATGATCCGGACATTGAATCCCTCTCGCCGCGCCACGGCCGCCAACCAGGCGGTCCACAGCGGCGGCTCCACCGCTGAGACAGCGGTGCTGAGCGTGCCGTAGATGGCGTCGCGATCCGTTGGGCGGACGAACAGGATGTCGATACCGTCGCTTCTCATGCGGAATGGGCGGCCGGAACGAGGCTCGCTATCAGATCGACAATCTGCTCCTGGCCAAGACCGTGTCGGCGGTAGAGCGATTCCCGCGCACCCGGAGCGAACAGGTATTCATCCTTGAAACCCAGGGCCTTCAGCTCCACGTTGAGCCCGTATTCCCTTACACAGCTCGCCACAAGGCTGTCCAGACCGCCTCGGCCGATGAACCCCTCCTCCAATGTGACGACGCAGGTGTATCGGCTCATGGCTTGGGCCAAGGCGGCGCCGTCAACGGGGTTCAGCATGAACAGGTCGATGATGCCGACTCGGATCCGCCCGGCCAGTTGCCGGGCGATCCCCAAGGCCTTGTGCGTCATGTAGCCGGTCGCCACTATGCAGAGATCGTCGCCGACGGTGTGTTCGTGGAAGCCCCTGGCCCAGTCAAAGACGGACTTCTGACCGTAGATGCAGGGCAAGGGCTTACCGTCGAGGCGGATATACTTGGGCCGCCGCATACAGATCGAGAAATCCGCCAGACGGCCCGCCATGATCGAGTCGCTTGGCGACAAGAGCATGAGGTTGGGCAGTGTGCGAATAATCGAAAGGTCTTCAAGACAATGGTGGGTCGGCCCGGAGAGATCATAGCTGACGCCCCCGCCCAGCCCCACCAGGTTGACGTTGAGCGGCCGTGTCTGCGACATCAGGGCGAGATTCACACGAATCTGCTCGAATGCCCGCATCGACAGAAACGATGCGATCGCATAGGCATACACGGTAAAACCCTCCAGCGCCAGCCCTGTAGCTACGTTCACAAGATTCTGCTCGGCAATGCCTACGTTGATGAAGCGGTCAGGAAAGTCCGTCCGCAGACGGTCCAGGGCCGGGGCACCCAGATCGGCGCTGAGAAAGAACGTGCGGCCGTCGGTGCGCATCCTCCGGCAAAGCCCCTCGATCAGGGCATCCCGCATGGTCTGGAGTGGCAGTTCCTTCATCGGCTCAGTATCTCTTCGATGTATTCGAGCCGCAGCGATCGAACGTGGCAGAGCGGGTCATCTTCCAGCGACGGCACGCCTTTGCCCTTGACAGTGTTCGCGATGAGGACCTTGGGAGCGTTACGGGTTTCGCACTTCAGGCCGCCGATGGCTTCGCACAGGGCGTCGAGGTCGTGCCCGTCGCATGTCCGCACGACCCAGCCGAACGCGGCGAACTTGTCTTCGAGCGGTTCGAGCGCCAGGATGTCTTTCTGGCGGCCCAGCATGGAGGTTCGGTTGTTGTCCACGATCAGAACGACATTCGCCAGGCGATGGCGTGCCGCGAACATCACCGCCTCCCAGACCGCCCCGCTGTTCAGTTCCCCATCGCCGCAGACGACGAAGACCGTGGATTTCAGACCCTTGGCCCGCTTGCCCAAGGCCATGCCGCATGCAACGCCCACCCCGTGGCCGAGCGACCCGTTGATCGCCTCGATACCTGGGATGGTGCAGTCGGGCATCGGGCACAGCAGTGCATCCTCCCGGCCGATGCGCTGTAGCTCATCAAGACTGAAGAAGCCTCGATCGGCCAGTATGGGATATAGCGAGACCGCCCCGTGCGCCTTGCTGACAATCAGATGGTCGCGCTCGCTGTTATCCTGGTTGTCAGCCGTGGAATCGAGAAAGCCCCCATAGCAGAGGGCCACGAGTATCTCAACATCGGACAGCGATGAAGCGATCCGAGTCTCCGGGGCCCGGGCGTGCAGCCGGAGCGTTTCGGCACGCACCCATTCGGACCTTTCCTGGAGTCGTTCTCGCGGCGTCATACGTTTGCGTAGGTACTCTTGCGGATGATTCTATAGGCCTTCACCAGTTCCCGAATGCCATCGTCAAGGGAGTGGGCCGCCCGAAAACCCGTTGCCTCGATCTTCTCGTTGCTGACGATGTAGTCACGTTTGTCGGGATCCTCGCCGATACGGGCCTCGGTGAAGTAGAAGTCCGGGACCACCTGTCGGATGTGCTCGCACAGTTCCAGTTTGGAGCAGTTGGCGTCGGACCGGCCCACGTTGTACGGCTGGTCCTTCATCGCCTCGAAGCAATCCAGCGCGTGGGCAAAGGCGGCGGCAACGTCCCGAACGTGGATGAAGTTGCGCCTGAAATGGGCCTCAAAGAGCACAATCGCCCGGTCGGTCACCGCCCGATACGTGAAGTCATTGACGAGCAGGTCGAGCCGCATTCGCGGGCTGGCCCCGAAGACCGTCGCCAGTCGGAACGTAACGGCGTTGCCTGCATCGAGTATGGCGGTCTCAGCGTCGCTCTTGAGGCGGCCGTAGAGGCTGATCGGATTCAGCGGCGTTTCTTCCGTGCAATAGACGCCCTCGACACCGACACCGTAACCGCTGTTGGTCGTCGGGAAGATGATCCACTGGCTGCGGCCCCGCAACTCAAGCAGCATCCGGATTGCGTCGAGATTCGTGGTCTTGGCGGCAATGGGGTCGCGGTCACACAGAGGCGCCCCCGTCAGACAGGCCAGCGGCATGATGACGTCCGCCGTCTTGAGGCTCCGGGCGATCAGGTCCCGGTCCCTGGCGTCACCCCGAACGACCTCAAGGGCCGGATCACCACAGCAATCGAGCAGGGACGCCTGGTGGTAGAGCATATTGTCAATAACCGTGACGCGGTGGCGCCGCGCCAGCAGCGCCGGCACGAGAATCGAGCCGATATAGCCGGCCCCTCCTGTCACGAGCACATGCACCGGTTCGGTTCGATTCGATATGTCGGATATCCCGTGAGCTACGTTCGCCTGAGAATCCACAGCAAGGACTCCGTAAGCAGTTCATCGTCGGTGTAGTCGGTCAATTGCCCGCGGATCGGCAAGGTCAGCATCCCACGCGGTTTCATGGTGAACTCCACACGGATCGGCTCGCCATCGTCCAGCATCCGCCGCAGAATCCTGTGGTAGTCGCCCAGCGGCCTGCGGTTGCAGTCGTTGTGGTGGTACAGCCAGTCGATCACATCGGCCACGGTGGCCCCCTCGGCGGGCCGGTCCAGGATGTCTCGGTAGAATGCCTTCATCCGTTCGGCCGATGGCATGGCCAGGTGTATCCAGGGGTCCGGCAGCACATGGTCCTTGTGATGGCCGTGTGGGCTGTTCCACAGTGGTGCGGCATGGATGTAGAGTAATCCGCCGCTGGCCGTGACTCGCAGGGCCTCCTCGGCCGCGGCCCATGGATCGGGGATATGCTCGAATGTGGCTATCGAGAAGCATACGTCAAAAGAACCGTCGCCAAAGGGCAACTGTTCGGCTGATGTCCGGACATACTCGATGGCGTGGTGGCCGTAATAGACGCCGAGCCAGGGGTAGGTATCCACCCCGACGACCCGCGAGGCCCCGGCCAGACGCATCAACTCGCACTCCATGCCGTAGGAGCACCCCAGAACAAGCACTCGCTTGCCCTTGAGGTCGATATGATGCGCCAGTTCGGCGAACATGTGATGGTGATACTGACGACGGCGCGTCGATTCGCCATCTGCGGCGCTTCGTTCCAACAGTTCAGAAAGACCGGTGTATTCCAGTAGCGTGTTTCGGTTCACAATGGCGGCCCCGTCGCGGGTCGTCGCCGCCAGGCCCGTTACCTCGAGTCGTCCGGCGAGCTTGCGAATCGTCAGGCGATCCAGGAGGACCCGCTCCGGCGCGAACACGAGGTACTTGCCGCCGGCCCTCTCGGCCGCCAGCCGCGTCGTCTGTTCGGGCGTTGCATCCCTGGGTGGCGTCAGGACCGCGAGGTTGTCCATGATAGAACCCAGCGCCGTAACATTCAGGCTTAGATGCCCGTCATTGACCAGCAGCACCTCGTGCTCGAAGTCAACCACCACGGGGGCCCAGGCCCGCAGGGCGGCCTCCAATCGGGTTGCGTCCTCGCCGCCACAGAGGACAATCGTGCAACGCAGACCCCGCCGGCGAATCCTGGGGCCGGTCGCTGTAGATCCTGTATTCGCCTGCGGCCGCTCGGCAGGCGGAACCGGTATGTGAGCACCGTTGCTCAGTACGGCCGTACGACCTGATGAATGGGCGTCAAGCATCCCTGTGTTCACGAACCGGCCACCGACGAGCAGGCGAGGTGGGCATTGATTCTGTCTCTCAGTTCGATGTAGCTCGGACAACTCGGATTGACGAACAGTGCGCGGTAAATGTTCTTTCGCGCCTCCGCCAAGTTACCCGTCATGGCCTGGCACAGGGCCTGGGCGTACTGGACGAAGTCGAAGTGTTCGGTTCCGCTGAACCGCTCGGCCCTCCGCAGGCAGTTCTGTGCAGCGTCGATACGGCCTTGTTTGAGCAGTTCGGCGGCGGCCCGCGTCAGAGCCGGCGCATCCCTCAAGCCACCGAACTGTGAGAGGGGGCCCTCCAGCTTCCAGGAGAAATCCACGGTCATGCCCGTCTCGGCCCGCGTCTTGCGGACCGTATGATCCACCGTCTCCGGGCGGCTGTACGCCTGCTCGATCACACGCAGGACATTCTCGCTGTAGCACGGCACACAAGGCCAGCCGAACAGGCCGGCCACATGGTCATGCGCCATGGCAGGGCCGTCGCTGCGCAGAAATTCGACCAGCGTGGCCTCGTCATACACCATCGCAACTGCATCGAGAAATCGCCGGTCAAAAAGCGGGCGATGATATTCGTACCACTGGTCGATGTCACTGAACCAGCAGTAGTCCCCTGGGTTTGTACAACCAGGGCCTATCCCGAGGGGCTTGCATGCCAGTCTTGTGCCCAAATAGAGGCATTCGGAACTCATCGTGCTGAGGACGAAGCAGATCGCGTGTGAGGCCGCCCGAAACAGTGCGTATCGATCGAACCCCGGATTGAGCAGCCCCCGAAGGGATGCGGGCACGCGGTCCACAATCCCCGGGTGGGCCTGCACCACGACGCGAAAACCCAGACCCTGGGCAACCTGGGTGACCTGTTCGGCATACAGGTAGTCGTTCGCTATGTCATGGTCAATCGAAACCACCAGCAGCCGTGGGCCGTAGCGGCTGCGTATCTCCTGTACGCCGGTGTGGAATGACGGTCTGCCGAAGTCGTCCCAGAGGGGATGGCCCGTATTGAGCATGAGGACTTCGCTGTTGATCGTGCGGGCGATGTCGATAGTCAATTGATCCGTCACGCACATCGCATGCAGGAAACGCGTCTGTGTCGGGCAGATGAACTCCCCCTCACAGCGAAACGGCAGCGCCGTCAACAGAACCCAGCAGTTGAACTTGCCGCGGGCAAGGCTCTTCTCCAGCCAGTACCGGGTAAAGGGCATGAAACCTGTCGTCAGTGGTATGAAGACATCATAGCACTCGGGCAGTTCGCGGAGGCTCTCGTAGGCGATCCCGTGACCGTTGAGATACCCCGGGACATCCAGGTCGCCGATCAGTATCCGCGGGCGCAAGCCAATGGTGTTCATGTAGCGGTACAGCGGCACGTGCCAGTCGAGTTGGTAGACCCGCGGAACGCAGAAGACGTATTCGAGTCGGGGAATATAGCTCATGTTCGGACAATCCCGGTCGGCGGCGTAATCCGCACGGCGACCGCAACCACTTTGTCGTCGGTGTGAGAAATCGAGAGGGCGAAGTCCCCAAAGCCGGGTCGCCCGGCGGAGTCCGTCTCGATTTCCAGACGATTGAACGGCACATCGCGATAGCCATTGTCGGCTTTTACAACGGCCTCCTTGGCGCAGAAGCGCCCGGCGAAGCTCCGGCGCGGATCGGCCTGCAAGACACAATATGCGATCTCCGCGGGCGAGAAGTTCTGTGTATAGAATGGATCTGTGCGATAATCCGCCGCCGCCGGCAGGTTGGCCACATCCTCCATGTCGATACCCACAGCCACGGCGGCCGCGGTGCCCGCCGACGGCGCCGGGGCCCGCGGCCCCGCGGAGGGGGCGGGTGCCGCCTCATAGGTCATGGCGATCAACTCACCAAAGGTCCTGGGACGCCGCCCGGCAGGGACTTTCAGACCCGCCTCCGCCAGCCGTGCGTACATTCTGTGCAGAAGCACCGAACTGCGGACGGCCGTGCGTCCGATGTCGGTATCCTCTTGAAGCGCCGAAGGCCCCTCGCCCACAAACGAAGCGACGATCTCGCGGACTTGATGAATGTCAATCGTAGTCTGCATGGTGATGCTCGATGGCCTACCAGCCGTCAAAGCACGATCGGCACAGGAGGACCTCGTTGGCCTCATGGTTAAGGACTCGTATCATCCCGGGTCCCCTTGAGGAGCGGTCTTCAGCAAGTGTCTTGAGACAGCGGGCGCACCGAACCGTCTGAGCACGATCCGTGGGCGCCGACGCACCGGTGCTGCGGTGACTCTCAATGCGTCTTGAGAGCTCCGCGAGGAACCGGGCCGCCGTCCTGCCTTCGCTGACACGGTGGTCAAACGTAAGCGTCAGCAGACAACACGCCTCGGCGGGATCGACGGCGGCGATGGCCAGGATGGCCGACTGACCCGCGTCGATAAGCGGGATGAAGCTGTACACGCCTTCAGCCGAAAGGTCCGTAACGGTAAATGTTGCCCCGGACAACTCGGACGGTGTGAGCGTCTTGTCCAGGTATCGCCCGGTCAGGCGGCGTATCTCCGCTTCGATCCCGGGGAAGCTCAGGCGGTCGGCGTCGACAATCTTCGCAACCTTTAGACCATCGTCGATGTCTATCGCAATGCCCACATGAACCCCGTTATGCAGGGCGATGCGTCCATCGTCCAAGTATGCGTTGAGCCGCTCGTAACACCGCAGAAGACGGGACGATTCGTAGACAACCAGCGGCAGCAGTGAATCCTGGAAGAAGGTCATGTGCCGATTGAGGCGGCCGAGCACCCCCCGGACGTCCGCCTTGATGGTGACCGAGCCGGTCAGCCCGCGCGACTGCACCTCCCGGAGCCGCGAGATCTCGGTCTGCTTAGCGCGGGAGAGCTTCTCAAAGCGGACATCGGCGGACTCCACAGACAAGCCGACGACGCGATCGTTCACATCGTGGACCGTCACGAGGTCGTGTTGCGAGAACATACTTCGGTCCATGCCCAGTTCGCCCAGGCGTCGCAGGGCTCCCGGCGAGAAACGAACGGCCGAAGCCGAACCACACAGCCTCTGTGTGCCGGCGGCCCCAGAGGCGGCACCGGGTTTCTGTGAATATACCCTCGCCACCACCGCGCCGACGGCGACATCCTGCTCCGGTTCGCAGAAGTACTCCACATAGCCGCCGGACTCGGCCGTAATGGAGAACACGGTCTTGCTCGTCTCAAGGTCCAACAGTTCATCCCCCGCACGGACTTCATCGCCGTTGCCGTATCTCAGGGCGACAACCGTGGCGACGGCGTCGTTGGCGGTCTGGCGGGGAACATGGATTTCCTGTACGCAGGTCGTCATTGCAGTTGCCGTGCAGCCGTCAGGATGTCCGCAACACCAGGCAGGACGCAGTCCTCAAGCTCCGCCGCCGCGGGGATGGGTACGGCCTTCGCAGCCACGCGCCGCGCCGTGAACGAATGCCCAAGAGTCTCGGCCGCCGAGGCGATGATCTCAGCCCCCAGACCCGCGAAGGCGGACCCTTCCTCGACCACCAGGAGCCTGCCGGTGGTCCGCACCGATTCGAGTATGGCCCCAAGATCAAGCGGGTGAATCTTCGACGGCACAAGCAGTTCCGTCTTGAAGTCAAGGTCATCGAATAGCAGATCAATGCCGTCTATGGCGATATCCGCCGCGCCGCCGTATGCCACGACGGTCAACGTGGGCCGCGAGCGTATTGGGCGAATGCGTGTCGTTGGGTAGTCCTCGACCGTCTGCTCGCGCGAATAGCCGGTGATCTCTGCATCGCCGATGCGACGGGCGTAGTCAGTCTTGTTCTCGATCACAACAACGGGATGTCGCTCGTGGTGATGAATGCTCCGGTAGACGTGGCGAGGATCGACGAGGCGGTTCAGTGCAATGACCGTCACATTGTCGATACCAAGCAGCAGCTTGTCGAGTGTCTGCGAGTGGGTCGGGCCGTAGCAGCGACGCCCGCCCATGGGTGTACGTATGACCACCGGGCACTGAACCTGCCGGTTGTACATGTGGTGGAACTTGGAGGCGTGGTTGATGATCTGGTCCAGCGACAGGGTGATGAAATCGCCAAACATGATTTCGACGTACGGGCGAAACCCCGCCAGAGCCAGGCCGTTGGCGATTCCGGTGATCGCCGCCTCGCTGATCGGCGTCGAGAACACGCGCTGTGGGAATGCCTCAGACAATCCGGCGGCCACCTTGAAGGCCCCGCCGTAGGGATCCAAAACGTCTTCCCCGATAAATAGCATCGAGGCATCCTGTTGCATCGTCTCCAGGAAGAACTCATTGATAAGCGTGCCTTGGCGTCTTTCGATTCTGTCCGCAGGTTTCCATTGAACGGACGGCATCGACCCGGGCCCGTCAAGGTAGTCGGCTACCTTCGGCCGGGGCGCCGCCTCGGCACGGTCCACGGCCGTCTGCACGGTCGCGTCGGCCCTCGACCGCATGGATGCCCACAGGTCCGGGTGGCTCTGCTGAAACTGGTTCAACGGGTCGGTGGCCGCATGGTGCGCCAACTCTTCCGCATCGCGGTGGTCGTCGCCCTTGGAATGCGGCGATATGCGCCAGGTGTCCACCGTGCAGAAAGCGGGCCGGCGGCGGGTCCGGACGTACTCGACGGACAGCCGGGCGACGTCCATGAGTCCAGCCGGATCGTCGGTCGTCCCCGCGAAGGTCTTCACCTCGAATGCACGCCCGCGGGCCGCAATATCCCCGGCCAATCCGAGGTCTTGAGGTGTGGACTGCGCGTAGAAGTTGTTCTCACAGACAATCAAGAGAGGCAACGATTCTATGGAGGCGATATTGAGGGTCTCATAGACAATGCCCTCGCCAAGCGTGCCGTCCCCGATGAAGGCCGTCACGATGGCCTCCTGCCCGCGCAGCTTGCTCGCCAGGGCCATCCCCGCCGCTACAGGGACCATGCCCCCCTGAATACCGTTGGAGAAGAAGCGGCCGGTGCAAAGGTGCTGACTGCCGCCGACCCCGCCGCAGGGGCCGGTCGTCTTGCCCATCAGTTCTGCAACCAGGCCGTCGCAGTCATTCGTCAAAGCGATGTAGTGGCCGTGGCACCGGTGGTTGGAGCATACTATATCGTCGTCGCTCATGGCCGCGGCGAAGGCCACCGCCGAGAACTCCTGGCCGATACATGTGTGGACCGTCCCATGGAGTCTGCCCCCGGAGAACAACTCCAGCAGCATCGCCTCCGCGCGCCGGATCAACACGGCCGTCTCAACAACGGCCGCGGGCACCCGGTCTGCCCACCCAATGTCCGGCCGCTCGCCGCCGACCGGATGGCTCGGATGGCGCATGGGCCGTTCGATGCCGCATCTGGCCGCGAGCCTGTGGACGAAATCCCTTGCGTGACCGTTCAACGCCGCGACCGAGTTGGTATCGGCCAGGCAGGTATGGATCGTTGGCTCTGTCTTCACAATGGCGCCGATAAGGGAGGTGGAACGACTTCAAAATCGTGATACAAGTCCCGGACCTTTCTGGCGGGGACGCCAAGATAGACCGAATTGGACTCGGCATCGTCAATCAGCACGGCGTTGGCTCCGATATGCACGTTGTCGCCGATCCGCACGCGGCCGATGACCTTGGCCCCGGCGAAGATGCGGACATTGTCACCGATGATGATGGACTCCGGCTCGTCGGCCCCGCTTTGGCCGATGGTCGCGCCGTGGTTGATGGTGAAGTTGCGTCCAATCTTGTACCGGGGCCCCACGACGACGCCCATGCCGTGCATGACGTTCAGGCCCGGCCCGATCTCCGTGCTGTAATACAACTCGATCCCGGTCTTGAGCCGCATCAGACCCGCCAGATACGGCAGCAGCGGGTCGTCCGGATCGTCAAGAAAGAGACTTCGCTCCACACGGTAGAGCAGAACAGCTTCCAGGCACGGATCAAGCTGGATCATCTCGACCAGTTCCCTGTCGTCCGGCCGGCGGCTCCCATGGGCGGGGTGTTTCGCAGCCAGGTCGCTGAAGAACAAATCACCCCCAGCCACAAACCGCTCATGAATCCGCCCTGCGTGCCGTTTGGGATAATCGAAGAAGTAGCGGCCGAGAGATGTCTCGAAGTACTTTGTCAGAACAGCCGTCATGATGGATTCGGCCGATAGTTGCGGCCGACGGCGGAGCGCCGGCACCGGTCGCAAGACGCCGGCCGCCGTTGCGTGTTGACGGTCCCGCGAAGCTCTCGCATCCGCGGACCGTGCCAGATGTCGTAGAGGCTGCCTTCTTCAATGTGGCCGACCGGCATGTTCAGGCCGAAGTAGGAGCAACAGGGCAATACCGCCCCGTCGGCCGCGATGCTCAGCCGCTGCCATGGCAGATGACATGTCTCGAACGGCTGGTCGTCGAGGCGGTATCGGTCTTCGACAGCGTCGTAGCCATCTTCGTCGACGAACATATTACAGAAACCCTGGAGCATAACGTAGTCGGTTCTCCGGTCCCAGAACGCAACGAAGTCTTCCATTTCATGGGCGTTGACCTTCGTCTTGACAAAAGAGGCCCGCGTCAACGGCAATGTCAGTCCCAGGCGGCCCTTCAGTTCGAGGAAGGTGGTTATGTTGCTCACAACGGTGTCGTAGTCGCCACCCCTGCGGATTTGCGAATAGGTCTCGCGGCTGAAGGCGTCGATCGAGAACATGATAATATTGAGCCCGCAGTCCAGCAGGAACCGGCTCATCGACTCGTTCAGAAGCAGCGCGTTCGTATGCAGGGAGACCTCCAGGATCCCCGCGTCGGCCGCATAACGGACGTAGTCGGCGATGTCCCTCTGGAGCAGCGGCTCGTTGAAGCCATTGAGCGCCACCGAGCACAGATCGCGCTGCCGACCCTCGTCGATAATTCGCTTGTATTGTTCAAACGAAAGCCGCTTGCCTCGGCAGGTCCGGTTCTTGATATTGCGGTCGGGACGGCTGTGCGCGCAGAATTCGCACCGCAGATTGCACCCGTACACAATCTCGATATTCAGGTGCAATGGAAACTCGGGCAACAGTTCCCCCCTGCCCGCCAAGTCCCACCGGCGGCGATACGCATGGACCGCCGGCCCCAGGTGCACCGCCAGGGTCTCGTACGGATCGCCTTTGCTGGATACGGCGTGGTCGAGGTCTTTGAGGTCGTGCATCTTCGTGGTCATGGGCTTACCCGCTGCTGGTCGTGGACGATCCGCTGCATGACAGCTTCAATGCAGACGAAATCCCAGATATCATCGATCTCATAGTTCTGCCAGCGCTGCGTAACCAGGGCCAGCGTTCTCGGCTGATAGAACGTGCGGTGCTTCCGCAAGGCCGATGTCTTCGACAGATAGCATACGCCGTAGGGGATGTAGGCGTCGGGCAGTTCCTGCCGCCGCCCGTCGGTCGATGCATCAAGAAACGGATGCAGGTAGCCCTCGGTGTCAATGCGTTTGGCCATGAGCGGGTTCTGAAGGACCACCTTGCCGATGTACATCAGACTGTCGGCCCGCTCTTCATTGTTGATGAGCGTGGTGACGGCCCGGTCGATATCGCCGTCTTCCCGCAACGGTGAAGTCGGTTCAAGCAGGGCCACATAGTTGAATGCCTCCCCGTCCTGCGCGAGCCTGTCGAGGACATGGATTACCGTGTCAATAATCAGCGAGGTATCGGCGGCCAAGTCGTTCGGGCGGACAAACGGCGCCTCGGCGCCCGCCGCCGCGGCAATCCGTGCGATCTGGTCGTCGTCGGTCGAGACGATCACACGATCCAGATACACGGCCGCACAAGCCTGTTCAACCGTCCAGACGATCAGGGGTTTGCCTAACAGGGGTCGGATGTTCTTTCCGGGCAATCCTTTGCTCCCGCCCCGGGCAGGGATCAGACCAAGGATTCGTCGGTTCCTGTACATGGTGCAGCGGCGGGTGCTCGTGGCTCAGTGGGCCGTCCAGCCTCCATCGATCACAATGTTCTGACCGGTGATGTACGCCGACCGGTTGCTGATAAGGAAACGAACGAGTTCCGCCACCTCCGCCGAACGGACCATGCGGTTCAGCGGTGTCCTGGAACAGTACACATCGAGGAACTCGCCGCCGCCCTTCTGATGATCGTTGACGCCGCCGGGCGAGACGGCATTGCACCGGACGTTATAATTGCCGTACCGGGCCGCCACCCACTTGGCGAAGTGAATCATCCCCGCCTTGGCGACCGCGTATGCCAGCGGAGAGGTGATGCCGGTGCCCGCATATATCTCAAACGTGGGCGCCACCACCCCCTGGATCGAACCGATGTTGATGATGCTGCCGAATCGCTGACGCTGCATGTACGGCACAACCGCGCGCGTCAGGAGAAAACTCCCTGCCAAGTTGACATCCAGAACCCTGCGGTAGCACTCCACCGAGTAGTCTTCCAGCTCATGGGCGAAACCCGGCGGCTGGCACGAGGCATTGTTGATCAGCCCGTGGACCTCGGCATCCGGCGCACCGATATACCCTTCGAGCCGCATCACATCGGACGGCTCCGTGATGTCGCAACGCAGAAACTCGCCGACCAGGGGCTTGTCGCTCTTCGGGCCTGCGATATCCAGCAGCAGCGGCTCGTAGCCGTCTTCCGCAAGTGCCCGTGCGAAGCTCTGCCCCAGAACGCCGCAACCCCCCGAGATGATGACCCATCGTTTCACGCCGGGACCTCCTGCTCGACCTGTATCTCCGCAAGACCCACGCATCGTCCGCTCAGTGATGAGGCATTGATCGCGTCAAGGACCATCATAGCGTTGAGGGCGGTGTGAATATCAACGGCCGGCGCCGCCCCCTCGTCCACTACCCGCGTGAAATGCGCCAGTTCCTCAACATAGGTGTTGTTGAAGTCGTAACCGGGATCGAGCGAGAACTGCAAATCCCCGCATTGCGAGCCGTCCGTGACACAACTGATCTGCCCGGCGCCCATATCCCATTCGAGCGTCGCATCGCGGGCAATGACGCGGCAGCCTCGGATGCGCTTGCGCGACAGGTAGTCCAGGTGCAACTCCACGGTCATGCCGTCCTCGTAGAGCAGCACGGCCGAACAGAGGTCCTGCGTGGTGATCTCCAGATCGCTGATTCGCCGCGCCGTCGCGAAGACGCTCACGGGCATACCGAAAAACCACAGGATGTAGTCGATCTCATGCACCAGCTCCACATGGACGCCGCCGCCGAGTTCCGCACGGGCGCTGCTGGTCGTTCTATAGTCCACCCCTGGGCGCCAATCGGGTAGATACGCCCCAGCCCATACCTGGGCACAGTACACCCGCCCCATATCGGACAGACGATGGCGAATGAACCGCAATGGGGGGTAGTAGCGCATATTGAAGGCAATATCGTATCGTGGAGCGCCCGGCCGCTCCAACAGCCGCCGCATCCGCCGCGTGGCGGACAGATCGACGGCCGGCGGCTTCTCCAACAGAAACGGTATCCCTCGTTCGACCAAGCCTGCAACATCGTCGAGGTGGCCGGATGTGGGGCTGCAAACCACCGCCGCGTCAATGCACCCCTCGGATGCGAGGACTTCGTCAAAGTCATAATACTCCCTCAGGCCGTCGGGATTCGGATCATGGCCACCGTGCCGTAACAGGACCACCTCATGCCCCAGGCGGCGGGCGTTACGGGCGTGGCGTCTACCGATGGAACCGTACCCGATGACGAGCGTCTTCATGATATGCCCCTGACTCCGAATGAACTGATGGTCCTGCCCTCGATGCGGTCAGCCAGCATGCCATCCGCCAGACGCCGACTCAGCAGGGCGAAGACCTCGTCGTAGACGTCGAGCGTGTACTCGATGTCGGCGGGGCCGTGCGCGTAGCTGGTATGGTTGTAGCCTACGAACAGGACGCCCCGACGGACGGACTCCTGCTGGATGAAGGACCGTATCTGGGCAACGGTGAATCCTGCCGTCTCGGAGATGACAAAATGCGTCATCGGCGCAAAACCGATAATCTTCAGGCTGGCTGTGAGATGGTGCCTCTCTATCCGTTCCACAATCCCGACCTTGAGACGCTCGCCCATCGACCAGACATGTTCGAGCACGGGCTCACCCTCCAGTATCTCAAGCGTCTTGAGGGCCGCCGCGATGGACGCCTTCTCCGTGGCATAGGAGGCCGACAGAAAACAATTCTCATCCTCGAACTGCCGCATCAGTTCCCGCTTGCCCACCAGGGCGCTCAGCGGAAAACCGTTGGACAGCGCCTTGCCGAAGACCGCCAGGTCCGGCACGACGCCAAAGAACGCCTGGGCCCCGCCGATCGACAGGCGAAAGCCCGTCTTCATCTCGTCGAAGATCAGTACGATGTTGTGCCGCAACGTCAACTCCCGAATCCTCTCAAGGAATCCCGGCCGTGGCTCAATGTTGATCACCGGCTCCATAATCAGCGCGGCGATCTCCCCGGCCTGTGTGCGGATCGTCCGTTCGACGGCGTCAATATCGTTGTAGGCGTGCGGCAGCACCCACTCGGCCATCGCCGGCGGAACACCTTCTCGGCGGGCCGTCGAGGCAATGTACCAGTCATGGAAACCGTGGTACCCGCCTACCGTCATGACCTTGAGCTTGCCCGTATGTCTGCGGGCCAGGCGAACCGCCCCCTCGCATGAGTCCGAGCCGTTCTTGCAGAAACGGACCATCTCGGCGCAGGGGACGAGATCGACGATCGTGCGCGCCAGAATCGACTCCTGCGGGCACGAGAGGGTGAAGATGAGCCCGTCGTCAATGGCGGCCTTGGCCGCGGCACTGACCCGCGGTTCGGCGTAGCCCAGAAAGATGATGCTCAGCGCCATCGAGTAATCTATGAACTCGTTGCCGTCCACGTCCCGGACGCGGCAGCCCCGCGCCGAGTCGATATAGAGCGGCGATGCACCGATCACAAACAGGTGAGGGTTTCGGCTGAACGTCGAGGCGCCCATCGGGATCACCTCCAGCGCCCGATCATAGACATACTCGGACTGCCTGAAGCTCAGCGATACGGTCTTCTTTTCAGCTAAGTGCATAGACAATTCTCTCAACCTCCGATTGGCCGAAAGTGATGGGATTCTGTTCAAACGCCGCCTTGAGCTGCATGGAATGGTCGATGATCCGCCGGGAATCCTCGTCCGTCTTGACGCCGAAGCCGCCCAATTCCGTCGGGATGCCCAGTTCGTCGCTGAGTTGCTCGATGGCCTCGGCGAAACGAGACGATTTCTCCGCCGCCGTCGCGCAGGCCTCGTCACAGACCAGGTCGTACAGTTCGGCGTAGTCCGTGTATCCGTTTTCGACGTTGTACCGGATGACCGCCGGCAGAAAGACCGAACCCGCCAGTCCGTGAGGCACATCGTAATAGACGCCCAGAGGGTAGCTTAGTGCGCCGGCCGGTCCGGCCCCGCTGTTCATCAGGGCCACCCCCGCGCAGCCGGCTCCAAGCAACAGGTTCAGCTTCACCGCCGTTGACCGTTCGCCGCCGGCCGCTCTCTTGAGGTTTGGGAATAGCAGCTTGAACGCCTGTTTCGAGAACATCCGCGAGACCACCGTCGCATTTCTGGCGACGAAGCTCTCCAACGTATGGGTCATGGCGTCCATTCCCGCCGATGCGTAGATTCGGTCCGGGCAACTGTCCAGCAGACGCGGATCGTACAGCGCCAGCTTCGGATAGTTGTGCTCGCTGTTGATGCCGAACTTCCACTGCTGCTGTGTGTCGATGAAGACCGCATACGGAGTCACTTCACTACCTGTCCCTGCCGTGGACGGTAGGGCCACAACGGGCAGCGGCGTGTTCTTCACCTTGCCGAAACCCCGGTAGCTTACGGCCGCGCCCTCGTTGGTCATGAGCGTCGCCAACCCCTTGGCAATATCCAGCGTGCTGCCGCCCCCGATGCCCACGAAACAGTCCAGGTCCAGATCCGCAAACACACCCCGGGTCTGGTCAAGATAATCATACGTCGGCTCGGGCATGTCGGCGATCAGCATCGTCACGTGCTCCAGCCGCTGTCGGAGGGTCTCCGCAACCTGCCGGGCGTAGTCGTTGTGCCGGTAGAGACCACCGTCCACAACCAGACCCACCCGCGACCATTCCCAGGCCGCCAGCACATCCGGCAATTCCTTGGCGATGCCGTCGCCCATCAGCGTCTCGGTCTTCATCACGAACCGTGTCTTCTCCTTGAGGTAATCCTTCATCGCATGGCCTCTTGCAGGATTCGTTTTGACATATCAGCGGCACAGCACAGCCGACCGGCCAACCCTCGCGTGAGGCCCAGTGTGCGGCGCCGCACACGGTTCGAACCGATAGAGTAACTCGCGAACCGAAATGAACTCGCTCATCTTTCGCAGGGTGACGTTCTTGTTCGGATGGTCGTACTGCCGCAGCAGTTGCTTGAGGACCCGGCGTTGGTCCTCGCCCAGCTCGATGCGCCACGCACAGGGCCGCGGTTTAAGGTACTTGAAGACGGTGCTGTCATAGCGAGAGGCCCGCCATGCCGGCAGATCGAAGCGGCCGGTCAGCAGCCGAGGCTGCTCGATCTCGTCCCAACAGCCATTGAAGTCGATCACGGCGGCACTGAGTTGCTCGATGATCTGACGCAAAATGCCTCTATGGACGGCCGACAGCGGCAGACATCGGCACGCCGTCTCGAACATGTAGCGTTCGAACGGCCCCTTGGCCTCCAGCAGGACCCGGAAGATGTACGCGCCGTTCATCTTGCCGTGCATCCCCCGCCCCAGACGCTGAAATGGTTCCGCCTGTATATAGTGGGCCCGCAGGTCCTCAACGCTGTCGAACCACTCGGCCCGGGCCTGGCGTTTGAACTCCTCGAAGAGCCGTCGGACCACCGCCGGGGCCGCCTTGTCGGCGTCCTCAATCAGACGCAGAATGAAGTCCAGGGGATTCACACCGTGTATCTGCACGTACTTAAGCAGGTCGTAGTAGAAGCGGTAGTTCCAAAGGAACTGAATAAGCCAGTGCACTGGGCGAGAACCCAGCAGTTCTTCCTCGGTCATGGCGTCCGTTGCCATGATGCCCTGCTCGGCCTCGAAACTCGTAATTGGGCCATACTGGCCGAACGAACTGTCGATCAGCCGATAACGGGTCCGGCACCGGAATTCCCCCTCGTCCTTGAGCCGGGCCAGCTCCGTGCCGTCCAGCACGAGACCGTTGTAGCAGATGATACACGAGACACCCCAGTCAAACAGTTGCCGCAGCGTCCGCACGTGGCTGTCACGGGTCTCGCCGGGCAAGCCCAAAATGATCTCCGTGCCAGACTGGGCGCCCAGGGCGTTGGTACGCTCTACAATGTCCTTGAATACACCCATGCGGATGTTGCGCCGCTTGACCTTCGCCAGAACACCTTCGTCGAGCGATTGCAGTGACACCACGAGGTTCACGTTGTCCAGAATCTCCGCGATCCGGAATATCTTGGGCTGGTTTTTCGCCCAGTTTGTGTTGCAGCGCCGCGGATAGCCCGTCGTGCGGGTCAACTGGGCAATATGCCGGGCAATATCCATGTCCCGGTCGATGATGCCGAAGTTGCTGTCGGCCAGGTTCAGGATATTGGTGTGCTTGACGTGCGCCGCGATGTAGTCCAGCTCGGCCCGCACCCGAACCATGCTGAAGTAGTCGATCTGATGATGTGAGGAGATCCCCTGGGCACAGAAAGTGCACTGATACGGGCAACCGCGGTTCGTTTCGACAATCGGAATCAGCGGGTATTCGAAGAACTCGTCGAGCAGGCCCGTCAGGTAAGGCGATGGGATGTCATCCGGCTGCCTGATGCGCGGCGGAATCTCGCCCCGCAACACAACACCGGCCCCGGCGTCGTAGGCGTAGGCTCCTTCCATAACGCGGCCCGTGAGCCGCTCGCGGTCGCCGCCACCGTCCATAAAACGCGCCAGCAGGTGCGCCAGCGGCCTCTCGCCCTGGAACGGAATGTAGAAGTCCGCCGCCTGATGGGACAGGAAGAACTCGGTAACGCCCCGGTCGCTGTAGTTGATGTTCGGCCCGCCGAAGACAATCAGTGTTCGCGGCCAAAGGCCGCGCACATGGTCGGCCAGGCAGTTGTTGAGATCGGCGTTCCATGTGTAATTGCCGAAGCCAACGACGTCCGGGCTCGCGGATTCCAAGGCCCGCAACAGCGCATCCGGGTACTTGAACAGCCGAATCTCCACCCCGTCGCCGAGCTGCCGGCGGGCGTAGGCGGCCAGGTAACCGATGTTCAACGGGAACATGTACGACCCCGCGCCAAGGTAGTTGTGCACCATGTCGCAGAGAAACACGCGAAGCGTCGGCTGTCCTGTGTTCATGGCGTGGTTCCCATTGTGGCGATGCGGCCGGCATGGCGATGGATCCGCTCAACAGCGTCGCAGACCTTGTGAGCCGCCTCTTCTGCCATATGCGAGAATAGCGGCAACGACAGACTGTTGTAGCTGAGGTACTCGGTGTTCGGCAGAGGCCGCCGCGCATCGTGAAACCGCTGGAACAGCCTCTGGTGGTGCAGCGGGGGGCAGAAGTACTTCTTTGTCATGATATTCTCGGCCGCCAACGACCGGCAGAGACCGTCGCGGCCCAAACCGAACGCGTCGGCGTCGATATGAACGGACAAGTCTTTGTAGCTCGTCGTATCCGCCGCGGCAATCTCCTGAAACGACACACCCGGCAACCGAGACAGACGCTCGATGTAGACCTGCGCCAACCGGTGCCGGCGCCGGACGTTGCCATCAAGGTCCTCCATGCACCGCAGACCCAGCAGCGCGCTGAATTCCGGCATGCGGGCACTGAGGCCAAGGAACTCGCAGTCATAGGCCCCCGCATCGCCATAGTTGCGGCCGATACGAATCCGCCTTGCCAACTCCCCATCTTGGGTCGTCACAAGCCCCCCCTCTCCCGCCGTGATGAGTTTCGTCGGACTGAGGCTGAATGATGACGCCGTGCCCTGGCCGCCCAGCCGGGCCCCGCCCCGCCGGGCGCCAAGGCCGTGGGCTGCATCATAGACCAGGGCCAGATGATGCCGGTCGGCGATGCCCTGCAGCGCATCGGTGTCGGCCGGGTTGCCGAAGACGTGCACTGCGAGAATAGCGCAGGTCCGCGACGTGATCGCCGAGGCCGCGGCCCGCGGGTCGATATTGGCCGTTCGGCGGTCGCAGTCCGCAAACACAGGCGTCAGACCGTTCCACAGTGCCGCGTGGCCCGTTGCATAGAACGTAAATGACGGCATAATCACCTCGCCCTCGCAGCCCAGGGCCCGTAATACAAGCATCAGGCCGCTGGTGCAACTGCTTACGGCCACCACATGGCCTACGCCCAGATGCTTGGCCACGCGCTGCTCGAACTCCCGCACCAAATCCGCATTTGTAATCATCCGCCGGTCAAACACCCTCCGCAGATCATCGATCAGCAGATCCACGCCGGGAAGCGTCGGCTGCGTAATCGGCAACATCTCGCCGAACATCGGTGATGCGCCCAGGATGGCTGGAATGTCCGCTGTATGCATATCCTGTAGTCCCGTCAGGTGCCCTGCCCGTCAACGGATGCAGCGCCTGCCGTCGCGTATTCGGCTGCCCGCGGCCGGGCGTAGACCCCAACATCCTGTATGCGCCTGACGTTGTAGTAGCGATCGTCGTCGACGTCGGCGATGTCCCGGTGCAGGGCCCGCTTGATCTCGATAATGGCCGAGTTCAGCCCCTTTCGCGGACGAAAATTCAGTTGCCGCCGAATCTTCTTGAAGCACACAGAATAGTCTCGTGCGTCGAACATCTCGCCGGCGAAGTGCAACTCGGCACCCGGCAGGTGCCTGCGGACCTTCGCCGCGATGTCCAGGATCTGGTAGTTCTGTTTCTCCGCCCCGAGGTTGAAGATTTCACCCTTGATCCGTTCGAGCGGCGCCTCCAAACACAGGATGTATGCCTCGGCCGCGTCCGAAACCTCCAGCAGCGGCCGCCACTGAGTCCCGCCGCCGTGGATCGTGATCCGTCCCGTGCTGAATGCATCCTTGACCATCGTATTGACCACCAGGTCGAACCGCATCCGCGGCGAATAGCCGTACAGCGTCGCCATGCGGAGGATCGTCGGGGCGAAGTTCTCATCCTCCAGGCTCAGAATGCCCTCCTCCGAATGAATCTTCGACCGCGTGTACAACGACAGGGGATGCAAGTCGGATGTCTCATCCACCACCTCCCGGCTGGCCCCATAGACGCTGCACGTCGAGGCGAAGATAAACCGGTTGATCTGATTGTACTTGCAGGCCTCCGCCAAGACCTTGTTGGCCAGGTAGTTGGTCTCGATGGTCGTCGAGGGACTGGCCTTGCACGCCGGGTCTCCGACGATGGCCGCCAGGTTGACCACGGCACCGACCTGTTTGAGCGCGCCGGCCAGGACCGAAATGTCCCGCATGTCCCCCTCACACGGCTCAAACCGACTGTTCTCGATGAATGCCTCAATGGACTGCCGGCCATACAGAAGACTGTCCAGGACGCGGACGGTGTAGCCCTTCTGCAGCAATCGACCCACCAGGACCGACCCGAGGAAGCCCGCGCCGCCCACCACAAGCACGCGGTTGTCTCGCTTGGGTCCGTCGTCGGACATCGCCGTCACACGCGTCAGTTCGCGGAAATCCGCCAGTTGAACCGGCCGGCACTCGGCGTCAACGACCGGTATCGGCGGGCAGCCGCCGCCACCCGCCCGCAACTTCTTAACCGCCGCCGTGACAAGATATCGATTGGCAAGCTGGTGTTCGTGCAGGAAGACCGGCTCGCCGTTCATCACCTCCTTCACCGCGGTGCCGACGTCGCAGCCGCGAAGGATCGCACGTCGGATGTCGCCGTCGCTGACAGCCCCGATGAGCCGGCAGTCCCTGTCCACGACAAAGGCGATGTTCAGCGCCGTGCGGTCGATGATCTGCATGACTTTTTTGATCGACAAGTCTTCTCCCACCAGCAGTTCTCTTATATCTCTCTGTCGCGCCATGTCTGCATCCTGATGATTCGAGCGGGAACACCAACGGCCACGGCGTCGTCGGGCAGGTCGTTTACAACGGCGGCCCCGGCGCCGATCATGACGTTGGAGCCGATAGTGACATTCGGTATGACGGCCGCGCCCGTTCCCACGTAGGAGCCGGCGCCCACTGTAACCGCTCCGGCCAGATGGGCCCCCGGCCACACTTGCGAAAACTCCGCCAGCCGGCAATCATGATCGACGGTCGCACCCGTGTTGACAACGCACCCCGTCTCGATAGTCGAGCCGGTATTGACCACAGCCCCCGGCATGACCACGGCACCGGGCCCTATAAGCACATCGTCACAGACGATTGCACGGCGGTGAATCGCCGGCGTAAGCAGGTGCCCGGCACCCGTCAACTCTGCGGCAAGTCGGGCGCGGACGCGGTTGTTGCCGATGCCAAGGGCGACCGTCGAACCCGGGTGGCTATCCAGGTAATCCCAGCCGCCGAGTATCTTCAGCCCGCCGAGGGTGGCCCCTTCTTTGCGGACGTCCTCATCGAGGAACCCCGCCACTTCGACGGCGGCGTTGCGCAGGATGTCCAGCACAACCTTCCCGTGCCCTCCGGCCCCGAAGATAAGTACCAGTCCCTGAGACATCTCAATACATGATCCGCTTGTCCAACAACGTCGAGTCGCACGGGACCGTCTTCAGCGCCTGTACAATCGCCTCGCTCGCCGTGCCGTCGCCGTAAGGGTTGTTGCGGACCGCGGCGCCGGCTTGAAAGGCGGTGTCGTACAGAGCTTTGTGGATAGCTCCGGCAATCGCCGCCGTGTCATATGGCACATCAATGACGTTCCCCGCACGCTCCCGTCCCTGTTGCCGTGAACCGACGTTGACAACAGGCAGCCCAAAAGAAGGCGCCTCGATGATGCCGCTTGAACTGTTGCCCACAAGCACCGACGCCACCCTCAGCAGACCCAGGTAGTCCCTATGCGGGATGTTCTTGAATGTCGCACTCAGCGGCCGATCTTCGTATCGCCGTATGACCTCAATCATCGCCCGGCCCCCGGCGTCCGCGTTCGGGTAGATGATCCACGCGGGTACCTCGCAAGCCAACACCGCCTCCAGCGTCGCTTCCATCTGTGCCGCCGCCTGCTCAACCTGTGTCGAGACCGGGTGCTGAAGAACCACGATCAGAGGCCGCTGCGGGTCCAACCCGTACCGACTCGCAAGCTCCTCGCGCGCCGTGTAATCGGCCCGCAGGATCCGGTCCAAGGCCGGGGCCCCCGTTAGAAAGACCCGCCACGGCTCCTCACCGAGGTCCAGAATCCGCCGCCGGGCCGCCGCCGTCGCACAGAAGTGCAGATGCGACAACTTGGTAATGGCGTGCCGCAATACACCGTCGATGTGCCCGGAGACCTCCCCGCCGTGGACGTGAGCCACGGCGACCCTCAAATAGTTGGCGGCCGTCGCGCCGGCCAGCATCTCGCCCCGGTCGCCCAACACCAGCACGATAGCCGGGTCGAGCCTGTTGAAGCACTCCGCCAATCCCGTCAGGGCCTGCCCCACCGACCGCACTTGTGCCAGAGGGCCGTCCAAGTCGTAGGAGACATCCAATGTCTCAGTCACCTCAAAGCCGTCCTGTTCAATCAGGTCGACCGTCCGCCCGAACTCATCCATCATGTGCATACACGTCGCAACAATCTGCAGCTCAAACCCCGGCTCACCGCGGATGGCCTTCATCACGGGGGCGAGGATGCCATAATCGGCCCGAGTGCCTGTAATTACACAGACCCGCCGAATCATACCAGTACGCTCCGCTCGACCGCCTGCCAGGTAATCACCTCGTCGTGATCGATGGACCGCCGGGTCCTTGAACCGATCAGCATCTCCAAGTCGCCCGGCGGCACGCCCGTGCCCGGGCGTTTGACCGCGAGCATCTCCGGGGCAATGACCGAACCGGCCGGTATATTAACCGCCGCCACGACGCTCTTTCTCGCCACGGCCCGGTTCCGCCGTTCCGAAGGCGAAGGCCGTTTGATCCCGTCGCCCATCGCCAGCTCGACATTCCGCACGGCCGCCGCCAAAGCCCGCAATTGCTCCGGCTCGACCGAGGCACTGTGGTCCGGCCCGGCCATCGTCCTGTCCAGCGTAAAGTGCTTCTCGATAACCGTCGCCCCCATCGCCACCGCCGCAATCGCCACCTCTATCCCCTCCGTATGGTCGCTATAGCCGACCGCCACGCCGAACGCCTCTCGAATCGTCTGCATCGCCCGCAGGTTGACATCCCGCATGGGCGTCGGATACTCCGTGTTGCACTGGAGCACCGTGATCGAATCCCTCTCTGTACCCGCCGCCGTCAGAATCTCCAGGGCCCGGCCGATCTCGTCCATATCCGCCATCCCGGTCGATAGAATCACCCGACGCCCCAGTGCCCCGATCTTGCGAAGGTATGGATCATCCGTGATCTCTCCGGAAGGCACCTTGAAGGTCTCCAGACCCAATCCGACCAGCACATCGATGCTCTCAAGATCAAATGCCGACGACATGAACACGATGCCGCGCCGGCGACAGCGTGCCAAGAGCCGCCGATGGTCCTCCGCCGACAGACGCAAGCGCTCTATCATCTGCAATTGGGACTCATCGGCCGCCGTATGCCGTTGTTGATACGCCGCCTTGGGCGCGAACCGGCTGACCAGCCGCTCCGGCTCGAACGTCTGGAACTTCACCGCGTCGGCCCCGCAATCGGCCGCAACGTCGATCATTCGGCATGCCGTCTCCACGCAGCCATTGTGGTTCACCCCCGATTCGGCAATGATCATGACCGGCCTGCACCAAGCTGTATTCGACATTTCTGCCGCCAACGCTTCTCAGTTGCCGACGCCCCGTCCGGCGACGTCCGGGCGGACTCCGTCCCCGTGGGCGGCATCCAGACTCTCAAACCGGGCGCCCCACGAGGCGGCCACGGGCGCGCCAGCAATACCTGCATCGCTCAAACGCGGCTCTTATATGCCCGCAGCGTCTTCCTGGCTCTGCGCACTTCTTTCAAACCAGTGGCCGCTTGCGAAAGCTCGCAACCGACCGCCAGTGTCAGTTCACCGTACAACCGCTCCAGCCGCCCGCTCCGTCGCCGGAACAACTCGCTGTCCATGACCCCCCATTGAACGAGCCGCCGGATGATCTCGCCGCTGTCCTGGCACAGGGCCTCAAGCCTCGCCGTCTCGCCCCCTCGGGCCAGACGTATCTGTTCCCCCAGACAGACCTCAAGCCGGTCCAGGTCCTGCTCTATCCGACTGTCGTCAAGGTACGGATTCATCTATGTCGTCGCCGAAGCCCGGCTGTTCAGGCCACGCTCCACCTCCTCCAGCAGGTTCGCCGCATCCTGGTTCTCAGGGTCTGCGGCCACAATATCGCGCAGCATCCTTCTTGCCTCGCTCAACCGGGAGTCTCTCGTGTATAAGGTCGCCAGGCAGAACATCACCGACGTATCACCCGGATGCACCCGCAGATACGCCTCCAGGTGCCGGATTACCTCCGCAAACGACCCCATCATGCACGAGACCTGGAACAGTCCCAGCAGCGCCGTCAGATTGTCCACATCCTGCTCCAACGACTTCAGATAGAGATCGAAGGCCTGCCGACCCCTGTTGCGCTGCTGGGCGATCATGGCAAGGCCCGCATAGGCCTTCGCGCAGCCGCCGTCCAGCCGACAGGCCACGCGGAAAGACAACTCCGCGTTCTCCACGTCGTTCTCCTGCAGCGCCACCACCCCCAGGCCCACGTACGGACCGGCCTCATCCGGGCCCACCGTCGCCGCCTGTTCATAACAGCGGCGCGCGTCTGCGTATCGCCCCACCGACGTATAGCAGTCGCCAAGTTCACACAGCAGCTCACACCGCTGAGTCGTATTCTCAAATTCCGCCGCGTCGTTCGTCGTCACGTCCATAGAGACTCTCTTCCATCGATTGAGTCCACGGCCTTTTCAAGCAGTGGAATCGCTGATGCAGGGTCCTTTGCGCGCCTGTGCAAACGTCCTTCAAGAAGCAGCGTCTCGACCGTCGGACACCGAGCGTTGACGTGCCGGCACAGCTCCCCGGCCCGTTGAAAGTTGCCGCCGTGATAGTGAGCGTTCGCCGCCAGCGACCGGATCCACCATTCGTTGCCGTATCGATCGGCGATGTGCTCGAACATGCCTGCCGCCTGCGCCCATTGGCGCGCCGCAACCCGTGCCTTGGCCTGTTCGAGCAACTGGTCATACTGAAATGGTATCTCGTCCGGCTGCACGCGGCGAATCGCCACGTCGACGGCCGGCAGCGCCCGCCGCAAGGCCATTTCGGGGTGGCTCCGTCGAGCCCGTGAGATGGCTTCTCTTGTCCCGACTACCGCCCACCGCGTCGCATCCGAATCCTCCAGCTCGAACGCCGTGCCAGGATGGGCCAGCAAGGGGTAGACCGAGTCTTCGATCCAGAAGTTGCGAACGGGAAACCCCTCCGGCGCAACCGCCACAAGGTCCCCGTCGCAGGCGTCCAGCGCCGCGTCGATCCTCCCGCCGGCGGGCGTCGCGGCGTCAACCGCTATCGGCACGACGTTGGGCATCGTCCGCCCGCCAATCGTGACCGTGCCGCGCCCCTGACCAGCTTTCAGCGCCGCCACGTCCTCCCCCGGCAGCGGCAGCCACACGCGACATGGGTAAAACGTGTGGCGGCGGATCGCTTCAAGCATCTGCGCAACGCTGTTGCCGAATCGCTGCGCCACGATGATGATGGCCAGGTCTTTGACGGCACTCCAGGGCTTGGCCGGCCGCGTCGTTCGAATGGTCAGAAAACCCTCGGTGAAGGCATCCGCATCGCGCCGACCCTGATGCGACAACCGATCACCGCCCCCAACCGGACTGTAGAATTCCCCGGTAATCCGCCGGATATGGTAGAAATCCGTGAAGAAGACGGCCTTGCGCGTAAAGTCCCAGTCAATCAGCACCTTCAGGTCCTCATTGAAGGGCCCCGTCTGGTCCAACAAATCTCTGTGGTGCATCAGGCTCACATGCAGCGTGTGGTTGAAGCACAACATCAGAAAACGGTCGAAGTCCCGGCTGATGTCGAGGACCTTGCTCAGGACCGTTCTGGTCCCGTCAGGCTCGGTTCGGCAGTAGACCCGATACAGGTCGGTATAGGCCAGCCGGCAGTCCATCCGGCTCTCAAGTGCATCGACCAGGGTCTCGACGTGATACGGATACAGCATGTCATCGTCGTCAAGATAGGCAATGTACTTGCCCTCAGCCCGCGTCAGCGCCTCGTTAAGCGACGCCGCCTTGCCCAGATTCTCATCCCGGTCGATGAACAGCACTCGCCGATCCCGCAGCCCTTCCACGATATCGTCCGCGCGCTCGCCTCCGTCGCGGACCACAATGACTTGCAGGTCCCGGTAACTCTGGCTCAGCACACTGGACAGCGCCACGGGCAGGAACCCCCTGCGGTTGTGTGTGGGAATCACAACTGTGACCAGTGGACCGCGTTTTTCAGTGCTGCCGCAAACCATTCAGGGGTTACCCTTCTCACAGTTCAGCATCACCACTGTGTCGCAAAGGCGGGGTCTGTTTCCGCCGCCAGGGTCGTTCCAGACATCCGCGGCGGCCCATCCATGAGCCCTGGCTTTCTCTCCGCGTCGATGTCCAGCTCCAACCGCGCAAACAGGTCATTCACCGCGGTCAGTTGGGCCTTGAGCGAGGCATTCTCCTCGACATAACGCCGATACCGCTCGGGTTCATACGGCCCATGCACGATCATCTCGCAGAACTGTTCGCTGATGTCGAAGAGAAACTCCCGCGGCAGGACGCTCTCCGCACCCAGGAAGTTGTGGACGACAGGCTTGAGGCCGCACGCCATCGCCTCAAGGACCGCCACCGGGTGCCCCTCACAGATGCTCGTGCAGACAACGTAGTGCTTGTCTGCCAGCCAGGCTGCAATGTCGTGTTGATAGCCCTCGAATACCACCACGCCCTCCAAGTCGAGCGCCCTCACCATCTGCCTAAGGTACCGCTCAAGGGCCGCATCCTGAATGGTCCCGGCGACGAACAGCCTGTACTGGGGATCAACGTAGTGCAGCTTCTGCATGCACTGCAGCCCGAAGGCCGGGTTCTTGACCATCCTCAGATTGGCGACCATCGCCAGGTTCTTACCCCTGTCGCGCGCCGTGAACGGGAACTTATCCAGGTTAACACCATTTGGAATCGTCTGGATGGCCGTCCTGGACTGGATATCCGGCACGGACGCCGTCAACGCTTCCAGAGTGGCGCTATTGCCAACGGTAACCAGCGTATCGATGTTCGACCAGTTGACCTGCCTGGGCCATGGCTCGTAAGCCTCGTATCTATGGAGTCTTACGACGTTTCGCGACACTTTGGGCATCTGGGACGCCCTGGCCGCGAGGTTGGTACACCACTCAAACCAGCAAATGTCCGCCCACTGCATAGTCTCACGCAGGTCTTCCTCGGTCCGCCCCTCGAAGACGCGGACCCGGAAGCGTTTACGCGTGAATTCCACGATCTCGTTGAGGAAATTCGACCCATCGGCACCGCAGAAGAACGCGACCCTTGGCCTCTTGTCAAGGATCAGGTCCACCATCGGCTGAATCACGCGCTGTTCCGGGCTAATCTTGAGCGAACACAACAGGGCCTCGACGGCCGCCGCCTTGTCGTTCTGATCCAGCAGCACGGCCGCGGCCCGATTCAGCACATCGGCGCTGAGAATCTCCAGGTGCTGCATATCACCGAATAGGCCCATCGCCTCCCTGGCGCGCCCGGCCGCAATGTACGTCTCCGACAGATTCCACAGTATCTCGCCACTGTTCGGCTTGGCGGATCGGGCCCGCTTCAGAAGGTCGACGGCCTCATCGGACCGCCCCAAACAGTGCAGGATAGCCCCTGCGTCGTTGAGAGCCTCGGCGTCGTCGGGCGAATGCTCAAGGTGCCTGCGGATGTGTTCCAGGGCCTCCTGGTGCCGCCCTGATTGGGCCAACTCGAGCCCTTGCCGGTAGTCGTCCGTGTGGCCGTCCATGTATGCCCCTTCGAGTATTCCAGTTCCTGGTGTCTCGGCCCCGTCGGACGGGGCCAGGCTGCGGTGCGACCACGGAAGATCGCCCTGCCAACAACCTGCAAACCCCATGCCCGACTGCTCCTGAGCACGTTAGGGGCAATCCCGGCAACCTCACGGGGGAATCTGTATGGATGTCAAACACCCGTGTAGGCCAAACGGTCAGGGACCAAAGGATGCGGCGTGGAAATATAGGAAATCTGGGAAGACTAGATAAAGTTCAAGAGCGAGATCGAGATGAGCTTGCCTGCAACCGCCAGCGACATCTCATAAAGAACTTGCCGCCTGGACAGGTCGATGGCCACCTGGGTGATGTCCGCATCCCGCAGACCCGAGGCCTCGTCCTCAGTGTTGTACTGGATGTCCTCCAGCATCTCGCGAAGGCGGTCGAGAAAGCCTACCTTCGAGCCCACTGAGGTGGTCTTTTCAACCAGGAGGTTTCGGACTTCATCCAGTGCCCCCATGGATACGTTCCGCAGCTCGTCAATGCGCCCCTCCGACAGGTTACGGTCATTGAATAGCAGGTCACGGATACTGATCAGGGTCTCGAAGACGTCGTGAGTGCCCTCGAAAGACGCCATATCGACCCCTGTCTGCGTGATGCCGGTTGTATCAACGAACAGGACCTTTCCCGTTCGGGAGTCCACCACCGCCTGGTTGGCGGTGCCGTCGGCATTGACCCAGGTCCGGCCGTCGTCGATGGACAACTCGAACGTGCCGTCCGTGTTGGCGTCCGCGACGGTGAGCCAGACAGTGCCGGTAACGCTGCTGGTCCCGCTCCCAACGGCGGCGCCTGTTTCCCCGTAGACGCTGCTCCGCCCACGATTCTGCACGCAAAAGAGGCTGTCGCCGACATGAAACGCCCCGGCCTCCACCCCCGGCGCGACCTCGATCATCCGGGCGTCAGCCGCGCCCTGATAGGTCACGCCGACAATCCGCCCGTTTTCACGCTGCACCTGATACGGCGCCGAGGACGTGCCTCCCCCACCAAATAGGTACTGATCCATGTGCCGGGCATTGGCAAAAGAGACGATCTGCTCAAGAGCGTCGTTGATCGCCTCGGCGACCCGCTCACGGCCGGCCTGGTCATAGGTCCCGCTGATAATCTGACTGAGCCGGACCTTCTCATCCGCCAGCACCTGGCTCATGTTCTGCATCACATTCAGGCCGATCTCCAGCGTGTCCGTTGTCTCCGCTATCTTGGCCGTGTACTTCGCCAGGGCCCGCTGCTGGGATTCAAGCCCCAGAATGCGGTACGCCGCCGATGGATCGTCCGACGACCGATTGATCCTCGCCCCGGTCGAAGCCTGCTCCTGCAGCCGCATCATCGATTTCGTGTGTAACTGCAATGCGAAACTGACATTGCTGTAGATGCTGTTGAGGGTTCCGCCCATCGCAATCCTTCACATTCGACGCCGTTACAACATATTCATCAGGGTCATCATCGCGCTGTTATATGTGCTCATGTACTTGGCCACCGCCTGGAACATCTGCTCAAATATCAGCAGTTGCGCCGCCTGTTCGTTGATATCCACGCCGCTGACCTCGCTTTGCTGATTCGCCAGGCTCTGCACCATCATCTCGATGTTGTCCTGCCGCGACAGGTTCAGCGACAGCTTATGCCCGAAATCCGTCACCATCCGGCGGTAGTACTCGCTGCAACTGACGTTGCCCAAACCGCCGACCGCCGCGTCCTTCAGCCCGGCCATCGCCAGGGCATTGGCATTGTCGGACATCTCCGGTCCCAGAGCGGCCGCCGCACGGGCGGGAGTGTCGATCAGATGCCGGTCGACGCTCATGTCAGTGGCCCCGACCCCTGTGAAGAACGTGTTCAGGCCCGCCGCCGCCAGAAATCCCGCCGTGTCGGGCGTCACATAAGCGTTCACCTCAAAGTGATCGCCCGCCGTCGCGTCGAGATCCCCGATCGACAGGGCCACCTTGAGGCCGTTGCCGACGTCGAGCCTGTCGCCCGGCGCGTAACCCGACCCGATGTTGAGCGTATTGACGGCGTTGCCGTCCCCGTCGGTTACGAGCAGTTGCAGGCCGCCGTTGCCCACCGACCCCGTCCCGGAGACGCTGAACGTAAACGTATCGTTCACCATGCCCGTATAGACGCCGGATACGGTAATCGTCGGCGGCAATCCGCCGCTCAGGTTCGTTGACGACGGTTCGGCCGTGACAGCCGGAAGAAAGTCAAATCGATAGCCGGTGTCCGCGATGATTGTCAGCCGCGAACCCGCATCCGAGGCCGTCAGGCCGTCGATCGCGGATATGGCCGCCGCTATGTCCGCCAGCGTGTCGTTCGCGGCATCGACGGCGACGGCATGGCGCGTGACACTTCCCGTCAACGTGTTTGTCAAACGGACAAAGAAGCTGCCGTCAGAGACCGCCGGCTGAAAATCCGCAAGCCGGTCGCTGGGCATGATCCACCCGTCCAGCCGTGTGAAAGACCCCGCCGATCCCACTCCCTGAACATGCAGACGATTCACCTCGGTCACCAGCGATTGAGCCAGCAAGTCCAGATTCGTCCGCAGAGTCGTCAGCTCGCCGTTGACCAGCGACACCAAGGCACCGAGTTTGCCGCCTTCGATATTCGTGCGGTATTGAATGGATCCTTCCGTCGCCACGCCCGTGTCATTGTTCAGGGTCAGCCCCGACACGAGCCTCTCCGTGCCGGAACCCATCACTAAAGGCATCCCCGCGACGGTTATGTCCACAACGCCGTACTTGCGCTCGTACGTCTGCACGCCCGCCAGCTTCGCAAGGTCCGCAATCGCTTGGTCTCGCTGGTCGCAGAGATTCCCCGTTGAGCCGCCCGTCGCCTGTAACCGCTCAATGTTCTCGTTGAGACCGGCGATGCGCGAGGCGATGGAGTTGATCGACTCGATCACGTTCTCGATCTCGAGGCGAATCTGCGTGTCAAGATCGCGCAGGAATGTACCGAGTGTGCGGAACTGGGCCGTCAGGGATTGGGCATCGCTGACCAGTTGATTCTGCCAGACCGGCTGCGCCGGATGGGCCGCCAAGTCCGCCATCGAACTGAAGAATCGATCCATCGCGGCATTGAGGCCACCTCCGTTGTCGGTCAATTCCCCCAGGGCCGTCTCGATGGAGGCGAACGTGATATTCTCCTGGGTCGTAGACTCCAGGGCGGACCGCTGCCGGAGAATCTCCTGTTCGAGCAGTGTGTCAATGACACGGCTGACGCCCGCAACGTTGACGCCTCCGCCCAGGAGGACCCCGTTGCTGAAAGACGCATACGCCGGCGTCAGGTCGACGCGCTGCCGGTGGTACCCTTCCGTGGCCGCGTTGGCGATGTTGTTGCCAATCACGTCAAACGCCCGCTGGGCCGCCTTGATCCCCGTCAGACCTATTGAAATATCCGCCATGGTTCCATCTTCAGGCCGTGCATGGCCTTTTTCAGTACTGTGAAACGCCTCTTGTCAGAAACGAACATCCACCAGAGCCCCGGTGCCGCTGCGGCCCGTCGAGCCGTCGCAGCGATACGTCAGCGGGTTCGATGCCAAGAGACCCGCAATTCTATCGAGCAACAACCTGTTGAACCGGGCGCAGTCCGCCAACAGACCGGCCGTCGCCTGATACCGACTCCGCAGGCGCTCCGCCAGTGTCCGCAGCCGGGTCCTCTTTTCGGCCAGCAGGGTCTTGCGCAGGCCGGTCAGGCAGCACTCTACGTCTGTCAGCTTCACTTCGCCGGGATCGCGGCCCAGGTCGCGGGCAATGACGCCACACAAGGCCCTTCGCTGCTGCTCTATTGCGGCATAGTCCGCCGCACGGGCCCGAATCCGCTCGAGCAGCGTGTCCATGGCATCGGTGTCTCGTTTGACGACCGCGATGCGCAGCTCGTCGAGCCACCGTAGGCTCGTCTCCAGGTGTTTGATATCGGTGTCCAACAACTCCAACAGGGCGTCCACCGCGTCAAGACACTCATCCGGCACGGCGGTAGCGGCGTCGAATTGTAGCTTGGCGATCACCATCGTGGCCTCACACGCCCTGCCCCTGATCAAGCGGTTTACCCGGTGCGGCTACCCCATCCGCTTGCAGCGACTGATAGATCTGCTTCCAAAGACCCAAGCCCCCCTGCCGGCCCAATTCGTCGGCCAGGTGGAACCAGAACAAGTCGTACGTCTGAGCGGCCGCTCCATCGACTTCAAAACCCCACTGCCCGACCGATTCCTTCATCTGCTCCAGAACACGGTGCATCAGAACCGACTCGAACTGCTTGGCGAACTCCATCTTCTTGGCGTCTATGATCGGAGCGGTGGTATCGAACTTGCCAACAAGGTTCGCGACGCTCACGGGCGAGTTCGCGGTCAAATGGTCGACACTCATGGACAGTCCATCCTACATCGGTTCAATTCTGGCCTGCAGCGCACCGGCCGCCTTGAGGGCGTTGAAGATTGCCACAAGATCGCGCGGCGTCGCGCCGATGGCGTTCAGCGCCTTGGCCAATTCCGATACGGTAACAACGTGCTCGACGGGAATCAGATAGGTCTCGGTTTCTTCGACGCCGACGAACGTATCCGGCACCCGCTCGGTCGTGCCGGCGTTCGAGAACGGGGCCGTCGGCTGCGAAACAACCTCCGTCTCCTTGACCTTGACCACCAGACTGCCCTGCGAGATGGCTACCGGCGAGATGCCCACGTTCTCGCCCACGACGATAGTGCCGGTGCGTTCGTTGATCACGACCACGGCGGGATAGTCCACCTTCACCTCCGGCAGGCAGATATGATCGATGAACCCGGCAATGCCCGATGTGGGAACAGCCTCCGGGATGCGGACGCGAACAGCCCCGGCATCCGCCACCTGCGCGGCATCCGGGTATAATTGGTTGATCGCCTTGCCGATACGTTCTATCGTCGCAAAGTCGTTGTTTCGAAGTAGCAGCGTAATAAAGCGGCCCTGCGGCGTGGTCTGCCAGAACTGCGACAGCTCCGCACGCTCGACGGTGGCCCCGCCGGCGATCCGCCCGACCGTCAGGTGGTTCTTGGACACCGACGCCTGACTGCCGGAGGCCCCCCATCCGCCCAGACTCACCGGACCCGAGGCCACGGCGTACACGTCGCCGTCGAGACCCTTGAGTTCTGTCGGCAGCAGCATCCCCCCCTGAAGGCTCTTGGCGTTGCCCACGGACGACACATCCACATCCAGCCGCATCCCCTCCCGGTCGAACGGCCCTAGTTTGGCGCTGACCAGCACCAGCGCCAGGTTGCCCGTAATCAGGTCCGAGGGCGAGACGGTGATGCTGTCGTTGCGCAGCAGGCTGGCAAGCACCTGTCTGGACGGCACACTCGAATCGCCCGTGTCGGCCAGCCCCACCACCAGGCCGAAACCCGTCAACGGGTTATCGCGGACACCCTGAATATCGACAATGTCCTTGATGCGCTCAGCGCGGCCGGCCGAAGCCATACACAGAACCGCCGCCACAAGCAGCCAGCCCCGCGCGAAGCTCGCCGATCCGGCGTATCCTTGCCGGAGCCTCATGATTTGACCTTCACAGCGTTCCATCATTCCATCCACATCAGAAGGGCCAGACCTTGTCGAATATCGAGCCCAGCCAGCCGGGCTTGTTGTATGGAGCGGCCACGCCGGAGTGTCGCGTCACGATCCGGAAGTTGGCCACCTGTTCGCTCTTGACGACGTTCTCAAAGCTGATGTCGCTGGGCTTGACGATGCCGCTGACCTCGATAACCTGGAGGTCGTCGGCGATGTTGCGGCTTCGCGTTCCCATCACGACGAGGTTGCCGTTGGGCATAACATCCATCACGACGACCGTGATCATATCCGTGAAGCTGCGCTCGTCCTTGTAGTCCGCCTTGCCCTTGAGTTCATTGGCGGATTTCGCCGACATGGTGAACCCCGGAATGCTCGGCAGGATATGGTCGATACCCAGCTCTCCGTCAAACGTCGTGGACCGGCTGACTTCTTTCTTGAGGTCGCGCTTCGCCTTGTTGTCGATCTTGCTGTCCTCGGTAACGGCGATCGTCAGCACGTCGCCGATCTTGCGGGCGGTGTCGTCCGCGTAGAGCGAACGCGAAACCGCAAGTCGCCTGGCGTAAATGGAATCGGCAGCCACCGGCCGCAACGCCGCCGCAACGACCCAGATCATGATGACAAAGAGCATCCGTATCTTCATTATCACTCCTTGCTTAGAACACCGGCTCCACCGTGCCTTCGTCGCGGACCTTGCAGATGATAACCCGCTGCGAGTCGATGTTCTGAACCTTGATAAACTGCCCGGTGGCGCCCTCCTGAAGGGCGCGACCCGTCGCGGTGATGAGCAGACCGAGTCGGTCGATCTGAATGACGACGTTCTGGTTGCGTTTGACGATGGCCTGGGGCCTGGGCGACGTGAGCATGTCCGGCCGGATCGTGCCGCCGGCCGCGATGGGATGTCGCGCCACCAGACCGTAAGGCGCCGTCCAGTCCGCCGGTTCGGGATAGTCCGAGGCCACGGTCTCAATCAGGACGTTGTCGTTCGTGACCAGGTCGCCGGCTGCGATGTCGGCCGTCGCCTTGACGGTGCGGTGATTGTACCTGGCCCGAAATACGATGCGCCGGCTGTCCACCACGGTCTGACCCTGCCTGACTTGAATCTCGATGATGGCCAGGTTGGCCGCCGGGCTCTTGGCCGACGATGCGGTGAATGTCAGCGCGGGTTGGGGTTCCGCCAGAACCAGATCCGGAGGCGCCGCCACCGGCTCAAAGGCGCGAACTCCGGGAGCCTTCGGCGCCGAATCGAGGTACGCCGACGCGAACTGGACGAAATCGCCGCCCGTTACAGTCCGGTGCGGCCGCGAGACCTTAACGCTGTCGGCTCCCGAAAACACTACGCAGGAGGCGTCCAGCCCCGCCGCCGCCAGCCGGCTCAGTATCACGGTCCGACTGACCGTGATTTCCTGTCCCGGCATGGCGATACGCCCCAATGTCACCTTCGAGGCCCGGTCCAGCAGCCCCTCTTCGCCCAGAAGCACTCCCACCTGTCCCAGCGTGGGCACGTCGTTCTCGATTGTCAGTTGCCGCGGCAGATGAATCCGCAATCCCGGCCCCGTGCCGCTTTCGGCGGCCGCCGGCCATCCCGCGAAGGCGGCGCTCAGCATCAAACCCAGGATAGTTGCTCTATGTCTCATGGTTGCCTCAGCTTAGAAGCTGCCGGTCTGTATGGCGGTCTGGAGCATCTGGTCGCCCGCCCGGATGGCCCGCGAACTGACCTCGTAGGCCCGCTGGGCGGTGATGAGATTCACCAATTCCGTCACCATCTGCACGTTGGACTTCTCCAGAAACCCGCCTTGAATCAGTCCTAGGCCATTGTTGCCCGGAATACCCGTCACGGCCGTGCCGCTGGCCTCCGTCTGCGCCAGAAGGTTGTCGCCCTCGCTGGACAGCCCCGACGGGTTGGGGAAATTCGCCAGTTGGATGCTGCCGACCACCGACTGCGTGCCTGATGGGTCGGTTACGTTGACACTACCGTCCTTACCGATCGTCACCGCCACGGCATCGGTCGGGATCGTAATCGGCGGATCCAACAGATAGCCGGTGGCCGTCATCAACTCGCCGTTGGGACCCTTCTGGAAGGCCCCGTCGCGGGTATACCGGGTCGTGCCATCCGGCATGGATATCTGAAAGAACCCCTCGCCCGTGATGGCCAGGTCCAGCGGACGGGTCGTGTTGACCAGCTCGCCCGGGCTGAACACCTTCACCGTCGAGGCGGCCCGCACGCCCGAGCCGACCTCCATGCCCCCGGGCGACGCCTGGCCGGAGAACATCTCCGCGCCCGCCTGCCGCAGGTGCACATACAACAGGTCCTGAAAGTCCACCTGGCTGCGCTTGAAGCCGTTCGTGTTGATGTTCGCCAGGTTGTTGGCCGTGACATTGATCATCAACTCCTGGGCGCTCATGCCTGTCGCGGCGGTTGAGAATGCTTTGAGCATCGTGGTTTGCTCCTTCGAACTTGCGTGATGGCGGTCAACCCATGGCTACGCTCATGAGGCTGCCGCCGACGTCTTTTGTGGCCGACAGCACGCGGGTATTGGCCTGATAGAGCCGCGAGACCATCAGCATGTTGACCATCTCCTCCATAAGCTGGACATTGGAGGCCTCGCGGCAATACTGGCGAACCGTCAGGCCCTCGGACGTTTCAGGTCGCGCACCGGCGGGCGCACGAAAACAGCCCTCTCCGACGGACACAAGGGCCTTCTCGTCCTCCTCCTTGAAGCTCACGAGTTTGAAGCTGTCGATCTGAATGCCGTCGGCCTGCACCGCACCGTCGGCCGTGACATGGATCGCCGACGGTGCCGTCTGGGGCGGCACCGAGATCGGTCCGCGGCTGCCCGCCACCGGCCGGCCCGAGAGATCGACAATCTGATTATCGCCGTTGAGACCGAACACTCCGCTGCGCGTGTAGAGCGGCCCGTCCGGTGTCTCGATCACAAAGAAACCCTTGCCCTCCAGCGCCACGTCCAGCGGCCGCCCGCTCTCAGTCACCGACCCCTGGGAAAAATCGTACACCGTCGTGGCGTCGATGTCGTATCCGGCGTCGGGCATGGGAACGCCCGCCTCCGCCAGCGCCTGCGTAAACGAGCTGATCCGACGCTTGTACCCGACCGTGCCTGCATTGGCCAGATTATGCGCGATCGCCTCGAATTGTATCCCAAGTTGCTCGAGTGTGGCCCCGATCTGATCGGTCAGCTCAGACATGGTCGGCCTCCTTCTCCACAGCGGGCGCCGACGACGCGAATGTCTCGTCGTCGGCCCGCGGCGTCCCTGTCGTGGTGCCGTCGCCCGCCGCGCCGCGCACGACCCGCGCCTTCACGGCCGCCGTGTTGGTGGCCCGGATCAACTCACCCACCGCTGCGTCGCTGAGGAACGTCAGTTCCAGCGCAATCGACGACCCTTCGACTGTCGGCGTAACGTGGCGGACTTCGCCGACATTCTCCACGATCTTGCCCATGTGCTTGTACGGGCCTGTCGACGCCGATGCGCCCGCCTCAATATCCTCATCGAGGTTGAATATCACCAGCATGCGGTCGCCGCTCTTGACCTTCAGCGGCGCCTCGACCCGCAGACCCGGCCCCGCCAGCTCGGTGATGACCGCCGGTACGAACGTCGGAGGCCCCCAGGAGCCGTCCGCCCCGTGACCGGCCCCATCGGCAGGCTGCGCCGCCCGGCTCCGCTGCGCTCCGGTCTCATCGCGAGGCGCCAGGAATGGGAAACTCGCGACATACCCCTGCCGGTGAACCGGCACCCGCAGAAAGCGCCGACGGTTGATGAACCGCACGCTCTCGCTGTGGGCCAGTCCGAGCACGTCTCCGTCAAAACTGATGACCGAGGAATCGAATTCCCACACCGACGCTCCAAAGTAGTACCGCACGCACCAGAACTCCCCAAACGTTACTTTGACGTTGCAGCTCATCCGCACCGCCAGTTCCGTGTCCGTGTTCTCAACCACCGTCGCCTCAATCTCGCCGTCGCGGTCGCGTCGCCGGGTCATGTGAATCTTGCGCCCCGCCGGAATCTGGCGGCTGGTCAATTGAGAGCTGTCCGCCACCGCCGTGCCCGCCGCGGGGGATGGGCACATCTTGAATCCCAGCTTCTCCCGCACGAACGATAACTCCATCCGCAGTTCCCGAACCTGTTCCGGCGAAGGCTCCCCGTCAAGCTGTTCCTGAACCATCCGGCCGGCCCCCCGGTCAAATGCGCTGCCGAGCGTGAAGATGGACTCATCCCGGCGAACCCCCGCGCGGCGTGCAATCTCCCGCAACATTATCTTCTCGCGAACCGTCAATCCGCATTTCCTCGCATATTCGTCAAACATCCGGCCGGAGACGCGCAACTCCTGCCTCTTGCGGCGGTATGTTACATAGAACAGCAATGCCGACAGAAACGCAATCGCCACCAGTCCGCCGATCGTGAACCATCGCTCGCTCATCACCGTCTCATAGCCCTGCATCGCCTCCCATCGCTCGCGAGGCGTCAACTGCGCCAGGATGCCCGGCCCCGGGACCATCAGGCCGCCGACGCTGAGTGCCAACCCCACCGTTGTGTTCATCACTGAATGAATCATGCGGTTATCCGCGCCGATCACCCGACTACCGGATGAGGTTCGTCAATTCCCTCAGAATGTCGTTGGCCACCCGGATCGTCCGGGCGTTCGCCTGAAAACCGTTCTGCGCCTCAATCATCGTCACGAACTCGGTCGCCACGTCCGCATTGGACTTCTCCAGCGCCCCGCCGTGAATTGATCCGGCCCCACCGCTCAACGCCTGTGTCGCCGCCGGATCTCCCGAGTTCGCCGAAGGAATGAAGTAACCGTTGCCGATGCTCTCCAAACCCGTCGTGTTTTGGAACAACGCGACCTGCAAAGCGGCGATCTCCTTCTTGACGCCGTTGGAGAATGCGCCGATCAGAATCCCCTCGTTGTTCACCGAGACCGTGGACAACTTGCCCGATTCATACCCGTCCTGGCCCCGGGCCACGGCCGTGCTGTTGCCCGCGAACTGCGTCAAGCCGTCCAGCATGTCCGGCGTTCCCAGCGACAGCCCGATCCTCTGCGTATTGCTCTTGTCGTGGTCGAACGTCACCGAGAACAACGCCGAATCCCCGATGGCCGTATCCAGACCCGAGTAGTAGCCCGTCGTATCGAACTGAATCCCCTCGATCCGCCGGTCGGTGATATTATGCACATTGCCCGTGATCGAGGTCAGTACCATGTCCCACGTATTCGGCGTCTCCGTCCGTACAAGCGCGGCCGACAGCGTATGTCGTCCGCCCTGGCTGTCGTACACGGTGATCGAGACATCCTGCACCGCCTCGCCGCCGACGTTGGCGATCTCAAAGTACGACGGCAGTTCAAGCTCCGACGTCGCCGTGCCCTGGTTGAACGTCAGCTTGACGTCCGACTTGCTGTAGCCGCTCTTCACATCCGTGACGACAATCTGTCCGTCGCTGAATGATGCCTTGGCGTTTGTCGCTCCCAGCGCCGCGCCCAGGGCCGTGACCACGTCGCTGAGCGTCATCGTGTCCGCCAGCGTAATCGTTGCCGGCGTCAGCGCCGTACCGTCGTGGTCGTAGCCCGTAACCGTGATAGTGCTGCCGTCCAGACTGCCGCTCGAACATTGGTCCAGATCGATCAGCTTTGTGCTGCTCGACGCCTTCGTCCCGCTGTTCTCCGTGAACACGACGTTCGACGCCAGCTTGTTCGGTCCGTTGACGGTGTTAACCTGGTCGGCGCTCAGGTTGCCGGCCACCGTCACCGACGTGGTCGCCTTGGCTGCCATTGCTACGTCGTACGGAATCTTGACGTGGCTGTCACCGGCCCTCTGAAACGTGTCGGCCTCGCCGGTCGAACCGATCCGTTGGACCAGGAAACCCGTCGCCGGGTCCACCAGGTTCGAGTTGGCATCCACCGCGAACGTCCCCGCCCGCGTGTAGACCTTCCGCTGCCCGTCGCTGAGCACGAAGAACCCCTCCCCTTCGATCGCCATATCCAGCGGGTTGCCCGTATTCACAATGTTGCCCTGGCTCATGTTGGGGCTCGTCCCGGCCACCCCCACGCCGCTGCCCATCTGCTGCGGGTTGGTCCCGCCGATCGTGCTCGTCGGCTGCGACGCCTTCTTGATCGTCTCGCTCAGAAGCTCCGAGAAGATGATCCGGTGCGATTTGTACGCCGTCGTGTTGACGTTCGCCAGGTTGTTGCCCGCAACATCCAGCATCTGTTGATGAGCTTGAAGACCGCTGACACCTGCTGAAAGTGCGAAACTCATGTGTTGACTCCTCTATTCTCTAGTTCTGTACGGCGATTACGTCCTTGAGGCTGACCGCGTGGTCGCCGACGGACAGGACCGTATCGCCATCTACATCATTGTAAACCGTTTCTACAACGCCACTTATAACACCTGACACGCCCATGCCCGTGTCGCCTATGAAGCTCACAACCTTCCCGATCAGGCTGCCGGCGTAGTCTCTCTCCACAATCCGAAGCACCTGGCTGAAACTGCCGTTCATCGTCTCGAGCTGCTGCAATTGCGAGAACAACGCCATCTGCGAGGCCATCTCGTTGTTGTCCAGAGGCTCCAGCGGATTCTGGTGCCGAAGTTGGGCCACCAGCAGCCGCATGTAATCGGCCTGCATCGTGCCCGCTGACTGAGTCGCCGCAACTTCGCTCATGCCATATGTCCTGTAGAGGGTGATCGTTGTGTCGGACCAGACAAGCGGGCCGACCCGCCCTCACCTCTTTGCAACCCGCGTGCCAAGTCGCTGTCCATCGCAATCGACATGACGTAAACTACTATTATTAAAGCACTTAGATTAATTGGCTCGCTGTGACGAGGTGCCACTTCGCCCCCCAGCCGGCCATCCGGTCGGGACGCTTCTTCCGCCACAACGGAAGATTGTGCCGGCCTATCCGAACCCGAGGGACCTGCCGACGGCCTCGGGCGGACCAGTCTCACGCCTGATCCGTGGACAATGTCCTGTAGTTCCTGAGTTATTGATTAGGAACGTGGCTCTTCTGGTCTCTCAAAGGCACAAAGGCCCCAAGACGCCGGCCGCAGCGCGGCAGCTCCCATCGCCTGTCGGAAAAGCGAATGGCCTGTATGGAATCCCGACAGCCCGCGTGCCCAGGCAATCCCCCTCTCGCGTGGAACCACCACGCCTTACAGCCCGGAATGGAATGTTCGGCTACCTTGACGCCGCGTTCATCGCCCCTGGCACGCACCTTGCTCCACCAGAAAAACACAACGTGAGCTCTTTGCGCACTGACCCGGCACCGGGCCGGGGGACTCACGCCGTATCTGAACGACGCGCCCCATGACGGACGAAGAGCACAACAGGACCCAAGGCCACAATGACCCGGCGCCCAGCGACCAGGAGCTCTTCGCTGCTACGGTAAGCGAGGACTTGACCGATGAAGACGTGTTCGCCACTGAGCTGCCGTTCTTGAAGCAGGTCGTGCGTCCCGTTGAACGTCCCAGCGTCAGCGAATCCGCTGAGGAAATCGGCTCATTCCGCGAACCATTTGCTCGCCCCCGCTTCTCACGGGCTCAGATACTCCTGGCCGCCACGATTCTAGCCGTCGCGGCTGTCATGCTCTACCCGTTTCTGGCACGGTCCATCGGACGCCGGGTCGCGTCGCCGCCTGACAGTCCGCCCACGCAGCCCAAGGGCGTCGATGCCGAACCGCGGGCCCATATTCCACCCTACACCCCCGGCGGGCCGACCGAAGCTGCCGAGTTGATGCAGCAGGCCCCGGTGCCGGCCTTATCGGCCGTCTCGCTGAGCGTTGCCGAAGGTCTCTATGCCGAGAAGGACTACGAGCAGGCGTACGCAGCCTATCAGCAGTTGGCCGCCGGCCTGGCCGAACAGCCCGCTGAGACCATGATGCGGGACTTCCTGACGCTGAAGATGGCCCTTTGCCTCAGTAGGAAGGCGGAATTGGAGTCCGCCGGCCTGCTGTTGCGACAGATATCCTCCAGCGCCTCACCCTTCGTCCGGGCCTTGGCCTACTACCATCGCAGCCAGATCGAATTCGAGAAGAAGCAGTTCCTCTCCGCAAGAATGGCCGCGTATCAGGCCTACGCACTGGTTCAGAGCACAGGTCTTCCCCAAGACCACCTTGAGGCCTTGAGACGGGACTGTGGCTTCATCACGGCCCAGGCCCTGACCCGACAAGTCCTCACGCTCCGCGATATCGACAAGGACTGCCCCGCCGAACTCTGGACGGCCGGCAGTCTCACCAACGACCCAGTACAGGGGATCAAGGAGAAACAGATTCGGCAATGCTTGGATGCCGGACGAGCCAGGCTCGAGTCAGCCATGCTGGGGCCTGAAGTCCAGGATAGCGACGACGGCAAAGGCGGCCGCCTCTTCACAGTCGTGTGCAACGGCGCGCCCATGGAAGAACTTCTCGCCCGTTTCGCCGCCAATGCGGGCCTGGACGTGCGCCGGGACCTGGGCGCCGACTCCGTGGGAGTCCGCAAGCGAGCGGTCGTACTCTACGCCTCCGATGCGCCGATGGACGACATAGCAGCCCTCGTTGCCGGGTGCAGCGGCCTGCTCGTTCAGGCCGACGAAAGGGGTCTCCTGACCCTGACGGACCCTGCCGAGTACACTTCCCTGTCCGAGCACATCGCCACCCTGACCGAAGAGTGCATCCGCCTGTGGCGCCGATTCTCCCTCAAGCACCACGCCGATGACCGCATGGCCAACGTCCACTTCGCCCTCGGCTTGATGCAGACGCAGGCTGGACGCCCCGACGAGGCTATCGCCGAGTACAAGATGGTCGCCAACAGGTTTCCTCGCAACGGCCTGGCTCCGTACGCCCTCCTGAATTCCAGCCGGGTTCGCACCAACCTCATGGATTACCCGGGCGCTCAGAAGGACCTTCAGCAGCTTGTCGAGCAGTACCCTGACACATCGTTCGCCGACCGTGCGTGCCTGTACCTGGCCGACGCCACCCTCAAGACAGGCATGGCCGCCGAGGCCGTGAGACTCTACACCAAGGTTTATAACGTGGCCGTCTCCGCAGACACCCAGCAGGCCGCTGCATTAGGGGCCGGCACGGGCCTCTACAATCAGAAGGAATATGCGGACGCCGTCAAATGGCTCACCCGCTACGTCAACCTCGTCAAGGACATGCGGTCGCGCAACCTCCCCGGGGCCTGCCTGATGCTAGGCAAGGCCAACATGGAGCTCGGCCGGGCCGATGAAGCCAAGAAAGTCCTACGGCTGGCGCTTCGTGGCATGTCGTCCAAAGAGCAATACGTTGAGACGCTCCTGACCCTCGTCCGGGCCCACATGGCCGCCGAGGAGTTCCTCGAAGCCCTCGATATCCTCGACATCTCTGAAGCCCAGCAGTTCTCACAGGAACACGCACTCGAGGTCGTCCTGCTCAAGGCCCGTGTACTGTGCCGGATCGGACTGGCGGACACCTCCGCCGGACTCATCCGCCACCGCGTGCAGTATCTGGTCGACCCTGAACTCAAAGCCCGTGCAAATCTGGAACTGGCCCGGTCCCTCAAGGCCCAGGGCCGCACCGACGACGCCGCTCAGTGTCTCAGCGACATACTCATCTACGCCGCGCCGGGACCCACCGCTCAGACCGTGCAACAAGAACTGGCTGCCGCCTGTTTCGAGTTGGGCCGCGACGAGCAAACCGTGGGGATGTGCCTGGAGTTGCTCCAGTCGGACCCGTCGGACGACCTCAAGCAGCAAACTCTCCGGCTGCTGGCGCACGCCTATGCCCGCCGGCGCGACTATGAGCGGGCCGCGCAGGCTCTGATCGGGCAATGGAAGCCCGCCGACGTGCCCACGCAGACGTCGAGCATGGCAACACCCGTCGGCGCCGTCTCAACCGATTACGCCACCCGCTGAAATCGAAGTCCACAGCAATATGTATATCGAAGACCATACAAGGCGAGCATGGGGTTTCCGGTTTGACGGCGGCGTCGCGTCAATCCTCCTCATACTGCTGTTCGCGTCCTCGCACACACCGGCCCTGGCGACCCCCAACCCAATTCCGCTGCCGAGCACGGAACCGAACGCCCCAACAGCCATTGCGGACCCCAACTCCGCGGGCATCGATCCGAACGCCAACCCCGCGGCCGAAGCAGCCAATACGCCTGTCGCGGCGGACACCAACGCCTTCACTGCCTCCTTCGAACAGATCACCGCCAATAAGCAAACCGTGACGGCATGGAAGGAGCGCGTCGCCGCCCCCCAGACAGCCAGGCCGTCCGATAGCCGTGAGGCGCTACGGCAACTGATTGAGATGGTCCGTTCCGTGCGGATCGACCTGGGAGACCATCCGGACGAAGACGCCGGCGAGCGGTACGGCCAAGCCTGCAGACAGCGCACCGATCCAAACACCGTACCGCCGATACCGGCAGATGCGAATCAGGCATTACATAGCCCCCGTTGGCAAACCACCGGGCCAAGGGCAATCGCCTCGGCATCGGCTGTGGGCGATGGAATCACGGAAGCCACGGCCGCCGAGGTCCGCAAGCAGCTCGACGCCTCTCGCCCCGTGGCCGACGCACTGACCCTGGCCGAGGTGCTCCTTCGCAGCGGACGCAAGCCCGAGGCGGCCGCGCTCTACGGCAAGCTGCTTGCGGTCATGGACCCGAACGACCGTCGCACCGCCGACGATCGCGCTTGGACGCTGCTCCAGCGGGGCAAGTGTCTGCACGAGACTGACGCCGCCGCGGCGATGGAATCCTACCGGGCCCTGCTCCGGGAATTCCCCCAGTCCCCGTGGGTGGCCATTGCCAAAACACAGATGGAACTCATCGGCTGGCTGGTCCAAGACAAACCGCTCGACTTGCTCGAACAGTGCAGAACCGAAATAGCCCAAGCCCGACAGTTGTCCAAGGTCGAGGGAATCGTCCAGAATGAGCAGTAACCCCGCAAACCCGGATATCCGGCTTGAACGGCCCAACGCCACGGCCAGCGTCCTGATCGTGGACGGCGACCCCCAGTCCGGGCGGCTCATGCTGGAGATACTCGCCCGCAAAGGCATCCTCGCCTATCTCGTGGACGACGCGGCCGCGGCCATGGAATATGTGGACAAGCGTGTTGTGGATGCCGCTTTCATCGCCGGAGCGATTGGCTCAACCGCCGGATCGCCGGCCGCCGGACTCTCGCTCCTGTCGCGCATCCGCCAAACCGCTCCCGAATTACCCGTCGTCATGCTCGGCGATGCCACCCCCCCCCGTGATGCTCCGATACGCGAGTTGCTTTCGTCCGGCATCGACACGGCTGTCGACGCCATGCGTCTGGGCTGTTGCGATTTTCTGGTCAAGCCCGTCGACCGCGGCCGCTTTGAACATCTGCTCGATACATACCTGCCGAACCACGGTGTCGCAAAGATCGCCGCCGCGCGTGAAGGCCGCGGCTGCCTCTTCGAGATCATCGGACGAAGCCCACGCATGATCCAGTGCGTGGAACTGGCCAAGCGCGTGGCCGTTACCTCCGCCCCCGTTCTGATCGCCGGAGAAAGCGGCGTCGGCAAGGAGCTGATCGCCTATCTGGTTCACTACAAGAGCCGACGCGCCGCCGGGCCCTATATCCGGGTCAACTGTGCCGCCCTCAGCGACTCGCTGCTCGAGAGCGAACTGTTCGGCCACGAGAAGGGAGCTTTTACCGGCGCCGTTCGGCGGAAGCTGGGGAAGTTCGAGCTGGCCCACGGGGGGACGATCTTCCTCGACGAAATCGGCACGATCACTCCCGCCGCGCAGATCAAACTCCTTCAGGTTCTTCAGGAGCGGACCTTTCAGCGGGTCGGAGGCGAGGCGGTCATTGAAACCGATGTGCGGGTGATCGCCGCCTCGAACCGGGATCTCGGACAGATGGTGGAGCAGGGTCTCTTCCGGAACGACCTCTTTTACCGGTTGAATGTCTTTCCGATTGAGATCCCGCCGCTCCGGGAGCGCCGGGAAGATATCCCGCAGCTCACGGAAATCTTCCTCCGGAAAATGAACCGGTTCAACCACAGGGGAATCCACTATGTGCAGCCCCAGGTGATGGAGGCGTTTCAGCGATATTCCTGGCCCGGGAACATCCGGGAACTGGAAAACCTGGTGGAACGCGCCTGCATCCTGGAGACTTCCTCGATCCTGACCCCGGCCAGTTTTCCGGCGGAACTCTTCGCCGGCCTTCCCTTGACCGCCCCACCGTCCGCGGGTATCGGCATGAAGCTGTCGGAGGTGCGAGCGCGGGCCGTCGCGGAGGCTGAGAAAACGTATCTCCGGGAGCTCCTCGCCCGAAACGGCGGCCGGATCAACCGGACAGCGGAATCCGCCGGCGTAACGGTTCGCCAGATCAGCAAACTCCTGCGCAGATACGGGATCAGAAAAGAGACATACCGCTGAGGATCTCTACCGGGTCGGCGCGGGTCCTTGAAGCGTGGAGACGACGACCCGGACGGCGGGCGTTTTCCCTCCTGCAAACTGAATATCCGTCGGGTACCGCAGAGACGGCGTGAAGGCCCTTTGGACGTCCAGTTGCGATAGGTCGATCGGCTCCGTCATGATCCGGATCCTCTTGTCGCTGAGACGGCGCGGGATGAGAACCCTCGCTTCGGTCGGGGTTACGGTGATCTTCTGGACGATGAACCCTTGCGGGGGGGCGTTTTCCGTCAGGACCTCGATGGGGATGGTCCTCGAGATCAGGCGGGACGTGACGACCGTGATGCGATCCGGGCTGATCCCGGCGACCGTGAGGTTGGAGGGCGCCCTGACCATGGCGCGGGTCAGCGTAACCTCTTGTTTCCCGGGCTTGACATCCGCCATATCCACCGAGATCTTGAGCTCGTCCTCACGCAGGAGCTGGAAGGCCTGGGCGTGTCCCGTCAGCATGATCTTTGCGGTCGTCACCTGAGGCTCTTCGATGACCCACTCCGCCGGTGGGTTCCGGTACTCGATGGGAACTGTAAAATCCCGTCGGATCGTCTCCCGCTGGTATCCGAAGATGGCCCAGAGCGTGCAGGCGAGCACGACGGCAATCACCTTCTCCCTTTGGTTTTCCTTCAGCCAGCGGACGACCGGCCCCGTTTTGGTGGGCGGGTTCCGCCAGGCGTAGAAGGACTCCAATTCGACGCGCAGGGCGGAGGCGTTGGGGATCTGCCGGATGCGCTCCCCCTGGGCGATGGAAATGGTCCCCCTCTCCTCGGAGACCACGATGCAGATGGCGTCGGACCGCTCCGACAGGCCGAGGGCCGCCGTGTGTCGGAGACCCAGACCTCCGTACTGCGATGCGTCCGCCGAGAGGGGAAGGTGGCAGCCGAACCGCATCAGCCGGTTGCCGTCGACAAGGACGGCGCCGTCGTGCCCGATCGAATGGGGGTCGAAGATGCTTTCCAGCAGAGGTTGGCTGAGGATACCGTTCAGACGGTGCCCCCCCGTGAGATGCCGGTCCAGCGGATCGTGTCCCTGAATCACGATCAGCGCGCCAACCTTTTTGTTCGCCAGGTTGGCGGCGGTCTGCGCGAGAATCTCCACGCCCTCGTTGAATGCCGTCGCCGCGAAAAACCTTTTCCGGAACCGGCCCAGAAGGGCCAGGCGCTCGAAAAAGCGC
>DDXG01000106.1 GCA_002347125.1 Phycisphaerales bacterium UBA2266 | reverse complement strand
ATCCGGGCCCCGCTTGTTTTTGCGGGCGCCCCGGCCAGTCTACTGAAGCCGAACGTGGATTGAGGCCAAGGACCGAGAAGATCGGGCTTCTTTCCCATAACACGAGGTTTTCACTTGCAATCCGGCGGCTTCTGTGCTATATGACGGAGTGCTGAACTGGCACGGATAGCTTTGGCAGTGCTGATAGTGCGTGTGGGTGGTTTTGCCGGAGTTGGGTCGACGTGGATCACTTGGCCTTGACAGCGGTGTTATGGGAGCAAGAGAGGGTGGGCCTGGGGCGGAGAGTTTTTACCCAAAGACGCCTTTCTGACGATAACAACCCGATGGCGAATTGGATATCGGACTGTTCTCACCGGGTCGGTCATTTTGCGCAGGTCCCGGTTCGTTGCCGGGGCCGCGAATGCGAGCGTTACGACACGTTCTTGAAGGAGGCTTGTCATGATTCGAAAGTTGATGGTCCTTTTGTTGCCGCTGTGTATGGCGGGTATCGCCGCCGCGGCGGCGGACAGCGTCCTGCTGGAAGTCTGGACAAACGTCGGCGGCACGAATATCGAGGACTTCCTCACGGGCGACGACACCAAGCCGTTGTACCCGCGTGAGGCCGATCTCTTCTGGCGCACAAACCAGTTGTACTGTCCATGGGGCGACAACAAGACAGCCCAGTTCCCCGGATTCCCCAATCCCGCCGACAACTACGTCGGACGTCTTGTGGCGATTGTCGTTCCACCGGCCACGGGCAATTATGAGTTCTGGATTGCCGCCGACGATGACGCACGCCTTTGGCTGAGCAGCAACGACACGCCGGCCAACGCCCAGCAGATCGCCGCCATCGACGGCTGGACAAACGACAACGAGTGGACCAAGTTCGCCAGCCAGAAATCCGCGCCGATAGCGCTGACGGCCGGAGTCCGGTACTATATCGAGGCGGCCTGGGATGAGGGCAGCGGCGGGGATGGCTGTCGCGTTGCATGGGGCGGCCCCGTCGTCGGCGCCGGTCCGGTCAACATCGCCGAGGCGTACCTGCGCAAGGTGGTCATGCCGCGGGAACTGCCCGCCCAGAATCCCGACCCCGCCAACGGGGTCAGAATCTCCGCCAGCGCCAAGCTCCTCTCATGGACGCCCGGCGCCTATGCGGCGCAGCACCACGTCTACTTCGGCACCAGCGCCACCGATGTCGCCAATGGCACAGGCGGCACCGACAAGGGCCTCCAGCCATCGCCCAGCTACCTGGTTCTCGGTCTGGTTCCCGGAACGACCTATTACTGGCGCGTCGACGAGGTCAATGACCTCCAGCCNNCCCGTCTGGAGCTTCCGTATCGCCACGCTCAAGGCCGAGAGCCCGAATCCGCCGGATGGGGCGGTGAACATTATGAAGAACTCGGCGATAAGCTGGCTGACCGGTTATGGCGCCATCGCCAGCTATGTTTACATGGGCACCAGCCCGACGAACCTCCAGCAGAAGACTCTGACACAGGCCACGTCGTACACGCCGACCGGCCAGGCCGACGGCGCCATATACTACTGGCGAATCGACAGCGTCGACAACACGATGAACGTCGTCCAGGGCGACGTCTGGAGTTACGCGACGATTCCATCGATTCCCATCACGGACGCGAACCTCGTCGGTTACTGGCCCCTCGACGAAGGCGCCGGCACGGTGGCCATCGACTGGTCGGGCCATGACAACCACGGAACATTGACCAACGGCCCGCAGTGGGTCGCGGGTTATCTGGATGGCGCCGTGCAATTCGACGGCGTCGATGACAGAATCGTAATCCCGCACGCCACCGAGCTGTGTGCGACCAGCGGCGTGACCGTGATGGCTTGGATCAACGCGGCGCGCTACTCAGGCCCCGGCGGGGCTGGCTGGCAGGGTATCATGGCCAAGGGCAATAGCCCGCGGTCTTACAGTCTGTATACAGTCTCCGGCAGCGGCGTGTTGCACTTGAGCACGGCCGGCGTGGGCACGACCAGCACGACAGCCGTGCCCCTCAATGAATGGGCGCACGTCGCCGCCATGGTCGACGGCGGCGCACACACATACTACATCAATGGCGTTTACGCCGGGGGCGGGGGCAGCGATGTGGTCCTGCCCGGAACAACGGATGTTTCGCCGGTCCTTCTGGGCGCTACCGGGGAGACGGCCGGCACCCGCGAATTCCAGGGCCTGATCGACGATGCGAGAATCTATAACAAGGCCCTGACCCAGGAACAAGTCATTCAGGCCATGCGCGGCAATCCGCTGATGGCCTGGGGACCCAACCCGGCGAACGGTTCTTCCGTGAGCATCGATCAGAGCGGCACGCTCTCCTGGATGGCCGGAGACCTGGCCCTCCAGCACGACGTGTACATCGGGCAGGACGCCACGGAAGTGGCGAATGCGACCACCGCGACGGCCGGTATCTACAAAGGCCGTCAGGCGGGCACGACGTATTCCCTGACAGCCACAATGGGCCAGAGGTACTACTGGCGTATTGACGAGGTCAACAGCGATTCGACGATCACCAAGGGTCGGGTCTGGAGCTTCACGGTGCTCGACTATCTGGTCGTCGACGACTTCGAGTCTTACGGTGATGTGGCAACGATTGGCGCCCCCGGCCAGCGGATATGGTACGTCTGGCTCGACGGCCTGGGCTACAACAATCCTCCGCCCGGCTACGCCGGCAACGGCAGCGGTTCGATGGTGGACCTGAGCACCGCCGTCGTCAACAGCGGCGGCCAGGCCCTGCGGATGGACTTC